>CAXNGM010000008.1:0-19786 GCA_964201695.1 Bacteroidia bacterium
TTCATATTCAAAAATTATTAAAATGATTTCTTTCCATCTATGGAAATAACTTTAACGCCTTTAGCTTGATAGCCGGCTTCAACAACACCAATTGCTCCGGCATTTTGAGAAACATAATTTTCAACTTCGCTTGCCGTACCATAGAAAATAGGGGCTTTTGCTTTACCTTGAAAGACAAGAGCTAGCCAAAATTTATTGAGTTGATCGCCACTCATCTTCATTACTTTGTTTGAGGTTGCTTTACCAACTGGTGTAGACGATTTCATAAAAGCAATGGAGATCTTCGTACCATCGGGCCATCGTTGCTTTTCGCCTTGAAATATAGATTTCAGCTCTTTCATTGTAAGAGTATTCATGGCACCTTTTTCATTTGCAATAACCATAATGGATGGCTCATCGGCCGAAGTAGCACTCGACAATGATAGAATTGATGCAATAACTATAAAACTGAGCAGTATTTTTTTAAAAATATTCATGTTAGGTGGGTTTTAGAATCCAATAGCAAATTGAAAATTGATTGCATTGGTATGGGTCATGGTTGAATGGTCAGACATAGACATGGATTCGGTGTAATTATACTCGAGTTTCAAAACCGCCAAATAGTTGATTTCATACCGTAATCCGAGCAAAGCACCTAGATGTCTTTTGTTGGAAAAAAGAACTTCTTGCGAACTGAAATCCAACAAATCGACACGCATATATGGAACCAATTTAAATTTCGTGCGATAGCCAGCATACACATAAGCCGTTGGACTAACGATAGCTCCAGTAGAATCATTTTGATTAACGGCTACAGATGATTCAGCGAGTAATTCGAATTTATTACCAAAATACGAAACCGAACCGCTGTACATAGTTTGTTTCACATTTTGCTTGCTAACATTGCTTGAATGATGAAGAAGCGCCCCCTTGGGAATATAATCACTATAGTAACTCAACCCTATTCTAAAACCATCAATGGGTGTTATATGCACACCCAACATCGCGGATTTCATTTGATTTAAATCGCCAAAATCGTTAGATGCAACACCGTTTCCTATCAAGGCGTCATATCCTAAGCGAAGTTTCCCTAAATTTTGTCCTTGGAAACGCAAACCTGTTGTGTGCAATGGAATAACTCCCATATCAAACATCATAGGACGAAAAATGGTAGGAAATAAAACGCGACCGTGGTGGTAGGAATCATTCCAGTAATTAACAGGCGTATGGTGCTTACCAAATAAAATGTTGTGGTTGCCTTTGATGTTGTATTTCAGAATGATTCGCTCGATACTTATGTCGAATTTAGTGGGAGATAGATTTGAAAATTTAAAAACAGTTTCACCTAAAAAGGAGACACGATCAGAAATATCGGAGGTGATAAACAAATCTTGTTCGCCCAATGTGAAATTCACTTGTTCGTTTTTAGCATCGTATTTCGAGCCGAAATCTACAAAACCTCGTATTTGGGTGTCTTGTGCTTGACCCAAAAAAGGAATAATAAAAAACAAAAAACAGGAAATTAACTTTAATAAATTGCCCCCAATGAGCCTTTTGGGATAATTTTGTACGGGTTGAATCATAATGTCAAAATAAAAATACTGGCGAATTTAATGAATTTTAAATAGCATTGTGAAAAGTTATTTTAAAGCATAAAACATTAAATAATTATTCAGTTTTTTCATTAAAAAAATATGGTACTGCTGAATTCGATTTTATTGACTTCATTGAGATAGTGGTCAGGAACATTCCTTGTGTGTGAGTCGCTTGAATCAGATATTTATTAAACAATCTCCTTCTTAAAACTTTCTAAAATAGATAATTTACAAGGGCACAAAACTCTTGCAGGTCCTATATTTGGAATTTGAGTATATGAAAACGATTTTAGTGTGTCTTAATTTGAATTAATGAATTTTTGTTGGAATATTTATTTTTTTTCATATTTGCCCGCTTTATTGTTTAAATATTATTTTATAATTTATTGAACTCCACCAAGAATACTCCCAGTTTTAAAAACAGACCAGTTTAATATGGTATTCTCAAGTCTTATATTCCTATACTTTTTTTTACCAATTACCTTAATCCTGTATTTTGTATCTCCGGGGATGAAACTAAAAAACTTCATCCTCCTTTTATTTTCATTAATTTTTTATGCTTGGGGAGAGCCAATTTGGATTATACTGCTCTTATTTACAAGTATTCTCGACTTTGGTATTGGTTTACTCATCGATAAATATCGGGGAAGAAAGGTTTCAAAATGGTTTTTGGCAGCATCGGTTATTGTGAATTTGTCATTACTCATGACGTTTAAGTATGCCGACTTTTTTACCTCCAATTTCAATTTCATACTGGGTACATCATTTCCGTTGCCAGGAATTACTCTTCCCATAGGTATTTCGTTTTATACATTTCAAACACTTTCATATAGCATTGACATTTATAGGAATCAATTTCCAGTGCAAAAGAGCTTTTTGAATTACATGGTCTACGTTAGTATGTTTCCTCAACTAGTCGCTGGACCCATTGTTCGTTATTCTGAAGTTATAGGTGATATAGATTATCGCACCACTGATTGGTCAATGATTGTGAGTGGGGTAAATAGATTCTGTCTTGGATTATTCAAAAAAGTTTTCATTGCTAATATTGCAAGTATACTTGTAGAGAAATATCTTGATTTGCAGTTTAGTAATTTATCATCAGCAGAAGCATGGTTTGGAATTACGATGTTTTCAATTCAGATCTATTTCGATTTTTCGGGATATTCAGATATGGCAATTGGACTTGGGAGAATTTTCGGTTTTAGATTCCTTGAAAATTTTCGGCATCCCTATGCAGCCCAATCAATTGCTGATTTTTATAAAAGATGGCACATGTCATTGGGTCGTTTTTTTCGCGATTATGTTTACATTCCACTTGGAGGAAATCGCAAATATCAATACCGTAATATAATGGTGGTATGGCTTCTAACTGGCTTTTGGCATGGAGCAAGTTGGAACTTTGTTTTATGGGGTGCATTTTTCGGAGTATTCATGATTCTAGAAAAAATCCTTGAGAAGCCTTTAGGATACACTCCCCGAATTTTTAAGCATACATACACAATGGCGCTAATTATCTTTAGCCGTGCTATTTTTTACTTTGTAGATTTTGATAAATTAAAAATAATGATTGGCAATCTATTCAACTCTGCCAATTCTATTAGCGACGGTTTTGTTAGCGATTTAACGGGATATTCCTATTTCTTTATTTTAGTAGTTTTGTTTTGTATACCGTGGGATGAAATATTTTCCCCAACAAATAAATTGCGATTGAAATGGGAATACATTTATAAAATTTCCGCACCAATCATTAACATCCTTTTGATTATTCTTTGTACCGTTTTATTAGCCGACGATACTTACAATCCATTCATCTATTTCAGATTTTAACGGATGAAAAAACTACCTGCCTTCCTGATACTCTTTTTGATACTGTTTGTTTCATCAGTTTTCATAATTAATAAAAAAGAGTTGGTATCAAAATCTGAGAAAAGAACTCTAGCAACTTGGCCTGAATTCAGTATAAATGATTATACATCAGGATTGTATTTCTCAAATATCTCTCTATACATTAATGACCACTTCCCACTTCGGTCCAATATGGTTGATATAGCTCAAAAAATTAGATATCATTTGGGTTTTCACCTCGATAAAGAAGAAAGGATTGTTGTCATTACAACACCTAAGAAAGAAAAAAATCTAAAAGCAAATTTGGATACTGTAAATAGAAAGTTTGATGATGATCTAAAAGCTGCATATTCTGGAAGTATGCTAATAATAAATGGGAGAGTTTACCCTCAATATGCCGGATCGCCTGCAATGGGAAAGCCATTTGCCGAAATGTTGAACGAATATGCGACCAAACTTTCAGGTGTTTGTAATGTATACTCGTGTGTTGCTCCTCTTTCTTCGGCCTTCATCCCGATGGAAAAATATAAAAAATACAATTCGGGTGCTCAGAACACTTTAAATGCAATCCGATCTTCATTAAAAGCACCTGCTAAATTTTGTGATGTTTTCTCTGCACTTGATAAGCATTTTGGGGAGTTAATGTATTTTGGAACTGATCACCACTGGAATGGGAAAGGGGCATATTACGCATACACTTCGTTTTGTGAATCAGCAGGTATTCAGCCAATTCCTATCGAATCAATGAAATATGAGCGAAGAAGACCTTTCTTAGGTTCATTATACGATTTAACCATAGACCCAGAAGTCGCTCAACACCCAGATACATTAGAATTATTTATTCCAAGAGTAGAAACAAAAGCTGTTCGATACAATGCAACTAGTTTATCTTATTCGGCTCCAACAAAAGTTTTCGGGGGTTCTAATAATTACATTGCATTTATGAGTGGTGATGCGCCTCTGATTAAAATCACAACCAATGTAAAAAATGGAAGACGAGCTGCCGTTGTTAAGAATTCCATGGGCAACGCTTTTTCCGTATATTTGATAAGCCACTATGAGGAAATATGGGTAGTTGATTTTAGGTATTCTGGGCACAACCTGATGGATATTATTTTGGAAAGAGGTATTAATGATTTAATTTTTAGCGTTGGTGTGTATGCTGCTATGAGTCACGGAACTATTAATATGATGCGCAATTTGGCAAAACCACATGCTCCGGCTTTGAGTGGAATTAGTGTAAGAAAAACAACGGCAGATACCACTAATAATAAATCAATTAGTGGTAGAGATTCATCATTGATCAAGAAAACATTCACTGACTCTACAAACAATAAATGAAATATCTATTTATTGTTATTTCGTTTTTACTTAGTTTAAATTCTAAGTGTCAACAATTAGATTATTTAACTAATCTTTTGGAACTCGACACACAATTTTGTTTTCTTCAATATCATTCTCTTGAAGTAGCTCAAAATTTCAGAAATCAGATGAAGAAAGCCCAAAACGACAGAGTGGTTATTTGTCACTATGGGGCTTCTCACATTCAATCAGAGATAGTTACCAAAAAAACCTCCTCATTACTAAAAGAAAAATTTGGAGATGCTGGCATTGGATTCATTTTCCCCTTCTCTGCTGCAGATTCTTATGATGGCATCAATTATAAGACTTCTCATACTGGTAAATGGAATTATAGTAAAAGCTATCAATTACCACCCAAATTGCCTCTTGGAATTAGAGGAATGACTGTTCAAACCAGAGATAGTAATGCCTCTGTAAATATGAACTTAAAAAGTCCTCTAAAAAGTAATGTTTATGACATTTTGATTTTTCTTGATCGCAATGAAAATACACCTGCAATTGAGCTAGAAATTGATAGCGTCAAGTATATATTTTCATCAGATAAAGTTATTTCTTCTGATTCGAATTGTTTGAAAATTACCCATCAAGGACCTATATCTAAAGTGAAACTCAAATGGATTAATGACTCCTTAGCTAAGTCAAAAAATCAAGTTCTCACTTTTTATGGTATTAGCATTGAACATCATAGTAAAATTGGATTAATGTACCATCCATTTGGAGTAGGGGCTTCACCGTTTGAAGCCGTTTTGAACCTGGAGAAATTAAAGGATCATGCCCAAATCATTAAGCCTGATATTGTAATTATTGATTACGGTACAAATAACATTCTTTATAATAATAAAGTACCTATCAATTTACCTGAGATGGTTGAGAAAGCCGTGAAGAATTTCCGAGCAATTAATCCAGATATATCCATAATCCTAACATCTACTCAAGATTTATTCTACAAGAAAAAATACATAACTGCTGGTATTGATTTCAATTACATGATGGACTCGTTAGCGGCAGTAAATCAATGTTTATATTGGAATTTCTATGATTTATCGGGAGGATACAAACGCATACGAGATTGGAATTCGAAGGGCTATGCAAAGGACGACTTCATCCATCTTACTCAAAAAGGGTATGACTTGAAAGGATTGCTGTTATACAATTCGTTTATTAATACAATTGAGAAAATAGATAAATTCCCAGAACTTAAACAATGGCATATGCCTGTATGCCAGTATGAAGATCGAAAATCAATTGAAGTATACAATCCAGTTCAAAAGAACATTACGCCTAAAGATGATAAGAACGAAGACAAGCCGAAGTCTCAAAAGAACAGAGTGCATATAGTTAAAAACGGAGACACTTTATCTGAAATTGCAGCCAAATATGGCACTACTGTAAGTAAACTTAAAAAGCTTAATCATTTAAGTTCTGATAAATTAAAACTTAAGCAAAAAATCAAAATCAAATAAGTTTAGTTAATATTTTAATTTTTGACCAGGGTGAATTTTTTCATTCGACGATATTTTATTTTTTGTTTTTAAATTATTGATGGAAGTTCCTGTTTTATGGGCAATTTTAGATAGATTATCGCCCTTTTTAACAACGTAGATCTTTGATTTTTTGGTGGATTTTTTAGGCTTATTTTTTAAATCTAATTCATCAGTTTTTATTGGCTTTTGTAAGCTTTCTTCTTGTTTCAATGTATCTTCAGTTGAAGAACAAAGAGAAGATGATATTGATTTTCTCAGTACTTCCTGTGAAGCAGAATCACCTATTTCTGCAGATGAGAAGATTGCATAAGTTATAAGTTGTCCAAGTACTTTAGCGCCTTCCTTGTTAAAATGCAACTGATCATTTAAAACAAATCCTTTCTTTTGCCAATTATACAAAGATCCCCAGCCACCCATTGCTTTATTGAGGTCAAAATAAGCCGTTTGGCATTGAACAGATACCTTCTTTAAGGTTTCATTAACGTTTATTTGACTTATAGGAGTTTTGCCTCCACTTCTTGTATCAGGGGCGTTCGTTATAAGAATTGAGGTAGTTGAAAGATTCGTTTTTAAATGACTAATAAATTGAGATACTTTTTCAAAGTAAAATTTACTATCGATATTGTCATAGGCCTCATTTGTTCCATATGAGAAAATAAGTAAATCAGGTTTGATTTCTTTTAATTGTAGAATTACTTGGTCTTCATATTTTATAAGGTGGGTGAACTGAGCACCAACAAGGCCGTTTTGTTGATATGAAACTCCGCTATCAGCATTAAATTCCAATCCCCAAAATGCTACATTTGACTTTGATTTAATTGTAATTTGATTCTGAATATTTTTTGTTTCGTAACTATACGTGTAAATTCCTTGCCCTAATGATTTTCGGTTTGTAAGTTCCCAGTTTTCATCAAGTTGGATATGTGTTGAATCTAATAGTGAGTGTACCCAAATTGTTATCGATTTACTTAACTTCCCCTGGAATTTATCATCAAACTGCATAATAATTTTAGACTCTTTGGGAAGGGTAATAGTATTACCCATCAAACCTATTGGCAGAGCAGATGGATTCTTCAATTGGGTTGCGTAAGAATATTTTCCTTGTATTTTGCTTTGGACTCCAGCAGGGCCAAAACTTCCACATAAACTATACGGGAATATAATCCCAGATCCTCCATTTTGAGACTCTTTCTGAAATTGTTTTCTAATTTCCGATGTTAATTTATCAGCTTGTATATGACTGTCTCCAAAATGAATAACACGATAAAGACTATTTTTTTGCAACAAGGAATCGCTTAAGTTAATTCTGAGGGCATCTCGATTCTCTATATCAACAAAACTATAAGCACATTCAGGTGTTTGGGAATAAACAGGAAAAGAGATTAGTGAAAAGACTAGAATTGAAAATAAATAAATGGCTGAATAGCGTTTTCTCGAAATTGAACTATCAACTGTAAAGCAATTAGAATTATGATAGGCCATAAATACAATGGTAAATTTATGAAACGAGAAATTATTTTTTGTTTGTAATAACTTGGAAAAAACACCACTAATGAGGAAATAATGAGAAGTATTATTACCTCGTATCGGGCCATCCAAAAATCAACTAGCTCTAATAAATTAGTATTCAAAATAATGTTTTGAATACTAGCAAAAGAGCTTTTAATAGTATCAAATCTAAAAAATAGCCAAAGGAAGGCGACTAAATGAAAAGTTACAATCACTCCAAATATACGATAAAACATATTCGATGTGGTGTTCTTTGAAAAAAGCAATTTATGTATAATGAGAAGAGCACCATGTCCCATTCCCCAGAAAACAAACTTCCAATTGGCACCATGCCAAAATCCACCTATTAACATCGTAATCATTAAAAAGAAGTACGTTAAAAACACGCCCTTTCGATTACCACCCAGAGGAATATAGATATAATCGCGAAGCCATAGACTCAGAGAAATATGCCACTTTCTCCAAAAAACTGTGATGTTAGATGCCCCATAGGGATTGTCAAAGTTCTCTTTAAGTTTATAGCCCAGAATAAGAGCAATACCAATGGCAATATCAGAGTAACCCGAAAAATCAAAATAAATTTGGAAAGTATATGCATACATTGATACCATATGCTCAAATCCAGTAAAACCCTCTGGCGAATAATGTAGCATATCAACGTATTTAGCAAGATAATCAGCAATAAGTAGTTTTTTGGTCAACCCAATTGTGATACGGAACAAAGCTTCCTTTACAACAATATTATTAAGTAAAATGGGATTTGCAATTTGCGGCAAGAAATCTTTGGCTCGAACTATCGGCCCTGCTACTAGATGCGGGAAAAATGTCATGTAAAAACCGTAGTCAGAAATACGATTTGAAGGCTGTACTTCCCTTCTATAAACATCAACAAGATAGCTTATTGATTGAAATGTGTAAAATGAAATCCCTATTGGCAGGAAAAGGTTATGTTCCGAAAAGTTTGTGCTAAAGCAATCATTTAGATTTGCAATAATAAAATTCGCATATTTAAAGTAAAGTAAAAATGAAAGACTGTAAACAAGCGTTAATATTAGAAGGATTTTTCTTTTAACTCCGTTTAGTCTATTTATCCAATGTGCTAAAAAATAATCGCAGATAATAACACCCATGAAGAGCAATAGAAATGGACCACTAGATTTGTAATAAAAGAAAAGGCTGAAGCAAATTAAATAGATGATTTTAAAAAGTTTTTTATTGTATAAAAGTGCGTATCCAATAAGAAACAATGAAAAGCACATCAAGAAACTATACTCTGTAAAAAACCAAGGTTTTTCCAATGAATAATAAAAGACCTCTTGAAAATCGAAAGGGAATTTTTCCATATTTCTTAGTATCCCCTTTCCTTAGCAGCGTTGCAAGTAATTATTCTGCCTGAAATCCGATACCCAAATTTTTTAGGTATTTCGAATTTGAAATTATATAAATCGCTTGTTTGAATAAATCGTGCAACATGTTCCATCCAGATGCGATAGCCTTCCCGATTGGGATGTCTTTTGTCGCCTCCCTTGGGTAGATTTAAATCTTTGGATAGAACAAAACGATTGGAGGTTGCGGTTTGTTCGTATACCTTATTGATTCCAAAATCTTCCATATAATTGGCCGGACCAATCCATAAATAAGGAATTTCTCCGATTTTTGCTTTGAGTAAATTGGCTGCTGAGGTCCTTTTTACTAAATCTTTCGCATACATTTCGTTTAATCCTAGAACAATCATTATTAACGTTGGCTGATATTTCTTGATTAATTCATCTACTTTATTAGAATAACCAAAATTATAAATAGTGGCAGAATACCATGTGAATGTAGCAACAAGATTATGTCCATTTTCAAAACAATAATCGTTTAAAACTGAAGCCATTCCTCCGGATTGAGAATCACCTATAAATAAAATACGCTGTTGACTCGAATCTGGAATTCCTAATTTTATATTCGTATTAGTATCAACATTAAAGATTGTGTTTTGAATGTTTTCAGAATTAAACGTATCTGTATTGTTTGATGTTAAAACAGATAATGTATCCGTTGAATTCAACTTATCAAAATTCAGCGATTCAATAGAGATTTTTGTGGGATTGTCATTGATTGAACTAACAAGTGTGTCTTCTTTAAAATCTGAACTGTTAATTTTTTTTAATACAAAACCATGGATATTAATTTCTAATGGAGAGAAATTGTATGCATATAGAATAATAAAGGGGAGACCTAAAACAAGCGATGACTTTAAAATCCACTTCATTTTTTATTTTATATTTTCAATTTAATAATATAAATAGATAACTTAATACTCTTGTTTTTATCAATAAAACATGAGATAATTTTACGAATTGCGTAAACAATTCAATTTGTTAAAAATAACAATATCAATATCAATATAATCGGTGGTAATTATATTATTACTCATGTGATTTTATAGGTAATAATGTTTTAAATTGTATTCAATAACTCAAAAAAAGGAATGAAAACTGCACTTCAAAAAATACGGATAGTTTGTCGATTCGATTATAAATCAAATATTAAATTTATCAAATTGGCCATAACTTAAAAAGAGAACCTTTTAAAATGAGGAACTACTAATACCCGTCGTTATATGATTGAACGTATTTCCCGAAAACCCAGCCGGTTTTGTTATTTACCTCAACATAGTACCATGTTTCACCACCGATGAATTCAAGTCTATTAGTCTCAATCTGGGCGTATCCTACACTTCCTGTATTATCGTTACGGAATGAGATTAAATATTTGTCGTTTTGTCGTCTACTTACTTTAACTGCTTTGCCTCTATCTAGCGTAAACATTTTAACTCCGTATGTTTCATCATAGAAGTCTGTTTTGGCTCTTAAAATTGCCTCATTATTATTTCCTGATGGAGCATAGCTACTTATAATGTTTATGCTTTGACCTCTGCTTAATGTTGCGAGTGCTTTGGATTGTGTTGTGTGATCTGATCTCAAATATACGTTATCACCTTTTATGCTACCAGGCCAAGACATTGATTGCGAAAAGAGTTTTGAACTAGGAATAATAAAAATTATCAAAAGTGTTGAAAAGAAGAAAAAACGATTTACCATAATTAAATATTTTTTAAATTTTTAAACTCAAATTGTTGAAGGTATCTAGAATACAAATGTATTTATTTTAAATAAATTAAATAGCAATTCAACTAAATTTTTTATTTATTAGAAAAGCGATGATTGGAACTAAAAAGCTTCTCTTGAATATAAAATAGTAAATATGAGGGAAAAACGATTCTGATTTAAGTCGTCAAATTAAATCTTCTAGTGATTAACTGCTTTAATTATTTCTTTTATGAGCAGCTTTCCAAGTAAAACCTAATTTCAAAATACAAACTCGCTATCAGGGCTTTACTGAAAATAATGTTGCAATTTCAGCTGTTTCGTTTTCGAAACCGCTTGATAATTTAGATAATACGAATACTTTATGGCTTGAATTCCATGGACTCACAAAATAACCAACAATTCCAACATTATCATCTGAAGTAGGATATAAAGGATCTCCAGGATTAAGAATGCCACTTTCTATTTCAACTCCGTCTGCTATATCCTGAGTAATTTTATAAGAGTTATCTTGAATAGTTAAAATCAACTTGGCATTTCTTGAAATTTCGTCTTTAATAACTTCGAATGGGTATTCGATTTGTTTTAGCTTGGTATTAGAACTAATATAAATAAGAGTTGAATCTACATTATCAACAGTTTCTCCCATATTAAGATACAAATGTTGTTTATTCTGTTGTGCATAGTGAATATACTCTCCCCAATAAGCAGGTAAAATTCGGTATGTATTAATGATTAACTGGATTTTTTTCAAATGATTATCAAAAATTAACGAATTTGTTTCGGATTCAGAATCGTTCCTTTCAGAAATAGACTTTATGATTTTATTACTGACAGCATCGAATACAACCCATTCGCTCGAACAGCATCCACAACCTCCATCACAAAAAATTTGTTGATAAGCGAACTTTCCATCTTTACTCCAACCAATTGGCTTTATAGGTGGAGACTCAAGCAATTGATTTCCTGAGCCTTGTCCAGTATTAATTTGCGATCCTTCCCAAACTTTACTCTCTTGTGAGTTCTTATTTGACTCTAACTGAACTATTAATTCGCTTAAGGCAATTTTTAGTGAATCTAAACTATTCTTGTATTTATTTAATTGAGATGTATTTGACTTGTTCGTTTGTTTGAGTGTATATATCTCTGAATCTTTCGTTTGGATATCATTTTTGAGACTATTAATTTGACTCATTTTACTTGCAATATCGGAAGATTGCACAGTAATTATTTGGGTTAGTGAATCAATACCTCTTTCGTTTTCTATAACTTTTTCGCGTAGCTCCGACTTATTTAATTTGCTCTTTT
This sequence comes from Bacteroidia bacterium, assembly GCA_964201695.1. Classification (GTDB taxonomy): domain Bacteria; phylum Bacteroidota; class Bacteroidia; order M30B66; family M30B66; genus CALQRR01. Next base: position 12,181 of record CAXNGM010000008.1, read on the forward strand.
CCTGTGCATTCGAATGCATTGTTACTATAAGAAAAAATATAATAGTTGCAGTAAACGTTATTCTTGACTTCATTAATTTTTCGATATTTGTTTATATTCTATAACTTATTGATAGTTATAGCTATTCAGTGAACTTTAAATGCAAATATATTTAAATTTACGTCAACTTTATTTAAAATCAATCAAGCTAAATTTTAAGAAGTCAATTTCGACAAATTTAAATTTTAGCACTTACCAGTGTCACAAAACGAAATTGAAAAAAGCCAAAGAAAAAAAATAAATATTTTAAAATTGCAATAACAAAAAAATAACTTGCTTTTGTGTATTTATAAGTTGAAATTTGGAAGGGCAATTTATGTACTGGAATTTTAATTCATACAGCGTTATAATTCAATGATTTGCATTTAGTGCTTAATAAAATATTCAATACACGATGCCGAATACAGTTATATCCCAGAAAATAAAACTGATTTATTTTACCGACCCGGTTTGTTCAACTTGCTGGCTTATAGAACCTTATTTGCATCGACTCATTCAGGATTACAAGGACCAACTCATTCTCGAAATTAAAATGGGGGGCTTACTGCCTTCGTGGGATGAATTTCAATCGCCAGATGAAAACGTTTCAAAGGAAGATTTTCTAGCCAGCTTAATAAACTATCAGGCCCGTGAATTTGGAGCCGATATGGATGGGGATATATGGATTGAAAATCCAGTGAAATCATCTTTTCCTGCATCCATTGCGTATCATGCTGCAAAAATTCAAGATTCCGATAAAGCCATTAAATTCTTACGTTCGATTCGGGAAATGCTTTTTATTGAGAAGAAAGACATAAGTGCTGAGCATAATATTATTAGCGCTGTTATACGAAGCGGTTTAAACGTAGAACAATTTTTAGTAGATATTAAAAATGGCGAGGCAGAAAAGGCCTTTCAAGCGGATTTGTTAGAGAGAGAACAATGGAATGTGAAGCGATTTCCAACGCTTATTTTTATGAATGAAGCAGGAGAATTCATAGTTGACAAGGAAGCTTTAGCTACTATAAACGAACCTGAAATATTAGATAATTGGTATGATATTATTTCCAAATTAACGACTGTAGAATTAGAGCAGAAAATTCAAGCTTCCGATCCAATAACAATGATGAATGGATTTGATGTTTTGTCGACACGTGAGATGCATATTATGACCGGAACACCCATTCCAGAATTAAAAGTGCGCTTAGATATCTATTGGAAAAATGGTAAGCTTGCCAAAGAAGAAAAAGATTATCTTGATAATTGGAGAATAATTGAAAGCAAATACAAAATTCAGAGTAATAATTTTCAATTTAAAACTGCATCCATCATTGGTGGTGGAATTTCGGGTTATGTAATGGCACTTTGTTTAAAAAGAAACGGTGTTATATCGAATATTTACGAACGAAAAATCGATCACACACAAGCTGGTTTGGGGTTTCTTTTATTAAAAAATGGAATTGATGCATTGAATGTTTTAGGATTAAAATCGAAGGTATTAAAAAAGGGAAATCCAATAAATTTTTTCAAAGCAATTAGTCCGGACGAAAAAGAAATATTCACCAAACCATTAGAAGATTGCATTGCGATTAGTCGAAAAAACTTGATGGATTTATTATCCAATGAGTTTGATGAAAATCATGTGAAATACAACATGTCGTTCGAAAAAATAAATTATACAAACAAAGGAAACATCGATTCAATTCAATTTGAAAATGGCAAACAGGTAAAATCGGATGTGTATTTTGGAAGTGATGGAATTCGTTCAAGCATCCGAAATCAAATCTTCCCCAATACCGAACTTGCATCTGTTGGCGAAGAAGAAATAGTTGGCATTGTTCATTTACCTGAATTAAAAAACAATAAAGATTTATTTTTAAAAGTGATTGATTCAGAACAAGGTTGTTCGATGGGCCTCATTCCTTTATTAGACAATCATTACATTTGGTTTTTTCAGTTCAATTCAACGTTACATCAGTTATCCGAAAATAGACCTGAAAACATTCAGAAGTTTATGACAGACAGAGTCGTTAATTACCCCAAAGAATTTCAAAAGGCAATTAAGAAAACAGATTTTAATAACGTTTTTTTATGGGTTTCAAAACGATTGGATTTATTACCTAAATTTCATAATAACAACATGGTTCTTATTGGCGATGCAGCTCATCCGCTATTAGCTTTTACCAGCCAAGGTGCTAATTCTGCCATTGAAGATGCATTGTGTTTAGCAAGTTTATTGTCAAAACAAAAACCGGAAGAACCATTCGAAAATGTTTTTGAAGATTATTATGCTAAACGTAAAGACTTTATTCAAAAATACATCCATGAAGGAGATGAATTAATAAGGGATTTTCTGGAAATGAAAACTTCAAATGAATATAAAATTCCATTAGCTATCCATTAGAATGATGAATTTATTTTCAAACAATCAAGTTGATTTAGAAGTTTTACGAAAACGCGCATTTAATTACCGTTGGGCAACTCACGACATTGATGTTATTCCATTAACTGCAGCGGATCCCGATTTTCGTGTGGCAAAACCCATTGTAGATGCTATTCAGGAATATTCTGCAGCTGGCTATTTCCCTTATGGCAATCCGCAAGGTGATATTACATTTAAAAATTCAATTTCAGCTTGGTATAAACGAAAGAAAAATGCAACTGTAAATCCTGAATTTGTTCTACCTGTAAATAGTGCTGCGTATGGATTATTTATATGTGCAAAAACCATTTTAAAAGAAAACGAAAACGCAATTATTCCGAATCCAGTCGATTTTTTATTTCGAAAATCAATTGAACATGCTGGTGCACATGTTAAAACGTGTAACGTTGATAAACAAAATGCGCAATTCGATTTGGATGAACTCCGCAGTTTAATTGATCCGCAAACACGAGCCATTTTCTTGTGTAATCCCAACAATCCTTTGGGGAAAATAGTTTCTGCCGAACATTTAAATGCAATTATTGCTCTTGCACAAGAACATAATTTGTGGATTGTATCCGATGAAATCTGGTCGGATATTTATTTTGAGAATCCGTTTACAAGCATTTTAGATTCATCATTAATTCAATACAACCGTATTTTAATTGTTTCGGGATTATCCAAAAATTTTGCATTGGCAGGACATCGCATTGGATATGTTATTTCATCTGACGAAGAAACATTTAATGCGATTTATCAAGTTTCAGGACATGCCGGAACTGCATACGGAATTTCTGTATTGGCTCAAGTTGCGGGAACAGCCGCGCTGACACATTGCGACGATTGGCTGAGTAATTTTCAAGCACATTTAAGTAAAATGCGTCAATTAACTTTGTCGTTTATTGATGAGATTCCCTATTTAGAAAACAATCATCCTGATGCAACTTATTTAGCATTTCCTAGATTATTAAATACAGATAAAACTTCCGCAGAAATAGCAGCTAGAATACTTGAAAAAGCACGTGTTGCTTTGGTGCCAGGAGGTATAAATTGGTTTGAATCTGAATCCGAAGGGCATATTCGAATTTGCTATTCAACCTCTGAAGAAATATTAAACGAGGCGTTTAATCGAATTCGCGTGGTTGGTAATTCTGTTATTTAATTAGATTTTCTTCGTCAATTACAACGGCATTAATTCCGTGAAAATATGCGAAGCCCTGATTATACCAGTGCCCTGCGTTTGATGATAAATCGGAATAAAATATCGTTTGAGGTATGTGCTTAATGGCAGGTAAATGCAAAGTATCTTGAGAAGAAACTTTTGCGTGTTGATCGACAAAATGCTCTCGCAAATCGAGTTCTTTTTGATAAAACGAGAGTTCTTTCAAATCGAAAAGTGCTGTTCTTAAATTACTCGAATAACTTGCTTGAAACAACAAAACAAGAGCAATAAACGAAGCCAGAATTGTTTGAGATGAACTCCGTTTATAAATTAAATCGAACAACACATTAAATAGAAAATACCCTGCTATAAAAAGAAATATAAAAATAATATTTAATAAACGCTCGGGCGGATTTGTCATGCCTGTTGCATAAATAAAAGGAAAAAACAATAAGGGAATCATTAAGATTGACAGCGCAGAAAACACCTTCATTTTAGTTGAAAAATGAATATTGCCAGTGGGTTTTATCAAAGCTAGAGCAAGCCAGATAAGCAAAATTGGAGTCGATCGAAACCAATCTTTCAAATAATGAAACGTTTTTTGAAAACTCGCATTAATAGAAAATAAAAAGTCGCGTGCTGGATGATGCGCTTCTAATAAAAAGAAATTCGAACGTTGCATATTACCTGGGGTAAGCAATTCGAATGCAGCTCCAATAACAAAAGCAATAATTGCCAAATAGCAGAAACGATCTCTTTTACTTTTTATAAATACCAATAAAATTAACCAAGCCATAATGAGGATATTAATTTCATTCGTACCTGCAATAATAAAAGGCAATAAAACAATGAGTATTTTATTGATTTTGGATTTATTTTCTTTCTCAATTAATACATACCAATAGAGCATAAAAACCAATCCTGGCAGATAAACCCAAGATCCTGTAAACCAATATAAAAGCTCAACATTACTGGGTAAATAGCATAAAATAAAACCCGTAATTAAGGAAAAGCTAATTATTATTTCATTCGATAAATTCCATTTCTTATGTGATATTTTAGTAATTAAAAATGGAATACATAAGAAAAGTGATAGTTGTATTGTATTTAAAATTGCTGGTCCCCATTGCTCTCCAAAATTCAATGGATTCATCAAAAAAACAATGAAATAAGAAATAAATCTTCCTCCCCAATGCAAATAGGTTTCTTGAATAGCTCCCCAAAATCCCATTTTTTGAACAAGCGCGTAATCCGCATAATCATCGGATGATGCCGTACCCTGCCATCCCAAATAAAAAAATAAAAAAATCAAAAGTAAAACTGGGAGCGCACTTATAAACGCACGTTGCTTAAATTGAATCATTTACATAAAAAATTTACACTTGTTTACTTTATGTTTTATTCTAACTCAATTTTTGCATTCTCTAATTCCTTAAATTAGGCGATTGAAAAAATCATATGAAAACAAATCTACAAATCATTTTGTCATTATTCCTTTGCATAGGAATTTCGAGTTTCGCCCAAGTTTCAAGCAGTTCACTATCAAGTGCAACTCAGAACAATCCACATTCTCGCATTCCCGCGTTTTTTACTTTTAAAGATAAAGACCGTCCTGCGATAGCTGAATTCCCAAATTTCTTAAACAGAAACTATCAGATCGGTGATTTTTCATTTCAATTATTGCAGAAAGAAACTGACAATATTGGATTTGTTCATTATCGATATATCCAATTATTCAAAGGAACGCCAATTAAAGGAACCATGTTAATTGCTCATACAAAAAATGGCATGGTACATAGTTTCAATGGAGAAACTACCACCGAAATAAATGCAATTTCTGAGGCATCTATTTCGTCTGAAGCCGCACTCAATTTGGCAATGAAATTTGTTGGAGCAACTATATACAAATGGCAATTAGCCGATGAAGAAGCATACATCAAGAAAGAACAGAACGACCCGAAAGCTACATTCTATCCTACTGCAGAAAAATTCATTGTTGATGCAGGAAAATCAAATTATCGATTAGCATATCGCTTCGATATTTATGCACAAGAACCTGTATCCAGAAAATATGTTTTTATCGATGCACAAACTGGGGCGGTTATCTCCTCCGAAGATCGTATTCACGAAACCGAAGTTACCGGTTCGGCAGTTACTGCATATTCGGGTACTCAATCTATCCAAACTGATAACACTGGAACCACTTACCGATTAAGAGAAACATCCCGTGGATTAGGAATCGAAACGTATAATTTAGCAAAAGGTACTACCTATACTTCGGCTGTTGATTTTACAGATGCGGATAATATTTGGAATAATGTAAACATCAATAAAGATCAGTATGCTACTGACGCTCATTTTGGAGCAGAAAAAACCTACGATTTCTTTCAAACTAAGTTCAACAGAAACAGTATCGATAATGCAGGATTCAAACTAATTAGTTACGTGCATTACAGTTCAAATTACGTAAATGCATATTGGGATGGAACCCGCATGACTTATGGAGATGGAGATGCTACATATAGTCCATTGACATCGATGGATATTTCGGGACATGAAATCACCCATGGACTAACAGAAAAAACGGCTGCGCTCGTTTATTCATACCAAAGTGGTGCATTGAATGAAAGTTTCAGCGATATTTTCGGAACGGCCATCGAGTTTTACGCAACGCCTTCCATTGCCGATTGGTTAATTGGGGAAGATATTGGAGCCCCATTTCGTAGCATGAGTAACCCAAATGCCAATAGCCAACCAGACACATATCTTGGAACTTACTGGTATACTGGAGCTGGCGATAATGGTGGCGTGCATTACAACAGCGGAGTGCAGAACTACTGGTTTTATTTACTATCTGTGGGTGGATCTGGAACAAATGATATTGGAAATGCATTCAGTGTAAGCGGTATTGGAATAGACAAAGCTGCTGCAATTGCTTATCGTTGTTTAACAACTTACCTTACCTCAACGGCTCAATATGCTGATGCACGCACCTATTCTATTCAAGCTGCAACCGACCTTTATGGCGCTTGCTCTCCAGAAGTTATTGCTACAACTGCCGCTTGGTATGCAGTTGGAGTTGGCTCGAATTCACTTGCGGCTAACCCGACTATTTCATTCAATGGTTCATCCACATTTTGCTCAGGAAGTTCTTTGACTTTGAATGCAAATACACTCTCAAATTACCAATGGAATTTAAATGGGCAAGCAATCGTTGGCGCAACTAATTCAAGCTATGTTGCATCAACAGCTGGCTCTTACACTTTGAGCACCTTACTTTGTGGAAATACATTCACATCCTCTCCTGTTGTAATTACTTTAACTTCAGCATCGGTTAGTGTAAGTGCTTCGGCTACGAACTCTTGCCAACCCGTTACATTAACAGCCAACGCTTCCCCAGGATATGCTATTCAATGGTTGAAAGATGGCGTTGTTATCTCGGGTGCAACTGCTACAACATACACTGCTTCAACATCGGGCAATTACTCCGCAAGAATCTCGAGCACTGTTGGTCCGGCTGTAACGCTTACCAATACAACCACAGCAAGTATTCCAGACAATTCGTGTACTGGAGCATTTACCAGCATTACGGCTAGTGGCCTTCCTTCATCGGTTTCCACAACTGGAATTAACATTAAAGTAAACATCACACATCCTTGGGTTGGGGACTTAAAACTCTTTTTAGAAGCTCCAAATGGAAACCTTCTTGGACTTGCAAATGCAGTGGGTGGTAGTGGAGATAATTTCACCAATACTATCTTTAGTGATGCTGGAGCCGCACAAATACCTACAACTGGAGCGCCATATACTGGTACATACAAGCCTTGGCAAACGGTATTTACAACGTGTACCTCAACAATGACCAAAACAAGCTTTGCTGGATTAGGGAATGGTTCAATCAATGCAAATGGCATTTGGAAATTACGTGTTATTGATGCCGGCGCTGCCGATCTTGGAACCATCAATAATTGGTCAATCACATTCCCTCAAACCATTACTCCAAG
>CAXNGM010000009.1:0-19416 GCA_964201695.1 Bacteroidia bacterium
TGCTAAAAAACTGAAACGATTGAAATGCGATGAGCAAGTTAAAGCTGCAGCATTATTTGCGTGCATATTATTCCTTATGGATTGGCGAAACATTCAGATTCGTTGGCTTAGCGATCTATTCGCATCGAACAGGCTTAGTGCTCAATTGCTTCATGAACAATGGATGTCCGAAAACTCAGCACTTCTTGGAACCGGGTTATTGAGACTTGAATACAGTAATTTTGGAAGAAAAATTCTAGTTGCCGATCTCCCAAAAATGGGATCAAAAGAAAGTAAAATCAGTGCTAAAGTTAATTCCGAGGTAAAAAACCGACCTTCTACATTGCAAGCAACAAAAGCAACAGAGATCGAACGGCGCAACCTTCTTTACAACTCAGAAAATCGAGATACAACAGATGAATTATTTCAGCTATTGAAGCCTGATGCATTTACTTCATACACGAGTAAAATGAAAAAGCAAAGCAATTTCAGTGGTGTAACCATATTGCTTTCGGGTTTGCCAGGCACAGGAAAAACAGAACTTGCAAGACAACTGGCCCGCGAAACTGGGCGTGAACTGCTTATGTTTAATGTCGCCGAGCAGCGCGATATGTATTATGGCGAGAGTGAAAAAAAAATAAAACAGCTTTTCGAATATTACGCTGTTAAGGCCGCCAACCCAAAATCAGCACCAATATTGTGTTTTAATGAAGCCGATAGTATTTTCCAGAAACGCGCTGTAAATCAGAACAATTCATCACAAACAGAGAATGCAGTTCAAACTATTCTCTTAAACGAACTTGAGGTATTTAAAGGTATTCTGATTTGCACCACCAACCTTCCTGAATTATTTGATGCAGCGTTTACAAGAAGGTTTCTATACCGCATTGATATTGGTTTGCCTGATGTTGAAACTCGTAAGCAGCTCTTACATGAATTTTTTCCACAATTGAAGCAAGAGGAGCGAAACGCATTGGCCTGCAACTTTAATTTCAGTGCAGCGAATCTTCTTAATTTTAAACGTAAGCAGGAAATTGCTCGTGTAATTCGCAAAAGGCAAACTACCCTTTTTACCGAAATTGAAAACTACCTGAAAGCTGAAATCCAGATTAATGGAGTACCAACCAGACAAATTGTAGGTTTTAAACAAGCTCAAATGAAGACAACTTTATAATTAATTTATTCAGTTAACCTATAGCCTGAAATTTTAATTGACTAATAACCAATTGAATACTTGAACGCCCGAAAGTTTTTATTCAAAACCTTTTCTTTTGGAGGCCTCTCATGTTATCTATTGCTCATCAAAAAGAAATAAACGGATTTCTAATGCAAGGATTTCTCAAAAAACAGCTGTTCATTTCTACGCAATACGATTGCGCACTTGAACACTAAATTTGTCGAAAATAAACGTTAAACAATCATGAAAATAAACCTAAATCGAATAAAATCAATGAAAACCAAATTACCCACATTTGACGCAACTGAAGACATGGAATACATTATCAAAGAATTTGTAATGGAAATCGGTATGTTATTAAAAGAGGCCGGTTTTAATCTTCCAGATGCAGAAACGCCTGAAATAAAATACAGCAATTCAAGCGTTCGCTGTTACGATCCGGCTATTGGAATTCATGATTTCGACCCTATTAAACATTATGGATATCTCGAAGCCCTAGGCGCTTATTTCCCCTGCGACGAGAAACCAGAGGAACGTAGATTCGAATTGTTTACACAAAATATCAAAGATGTCGCCGCTATATATACCATCACCCAAACAACTACACCCATTCAAGATCCAGCATTTAGGGCCATTTATGAGGTAAACGTAATATATATTACCGCATTGGTTTTATGCCATGAAATTGCGCATTGGTTTGTTCACCAATGCGCAGATAATAGTGGAATGTCTATTGGCAAATTGCAATACAGTTTGAATGATGAAATTTTCTTCCATGAAGGTTTGGCGCAATCGCTAGTATTTTATGGCTTACAGGAATTTGAACATTTACTTGAAATAATGCTTTGGATGGAGGGAGGGCAACCGCAACAGTATATTGCATACAAAAGACTTGGATTCGATTGTGGGAAGATATTTAAAGCATTGCAAATTGTAAATCAAACTGGTATGCAATCGTTTGAACTCCTTGAACAAACGTTAATTTCCCTTGCTGCTAATAACCAGACAAAAATACCTGATATTTTAAAGAAATTCCTTTCTCAGCCCATCACACCTGAATTTCAGAAAGAAAGTATGGATGATCTTTTTCAATATCTGCTTGCTTCCAAGCCCGAAATGGCCGAAAAGTTTCGGGGTACTTACAATGCATCAAAATTTAATGTTTAACCTAAACTGCTGCCAAATGAAAATCATAAGTAAATCAAAATTTGTATCGGGGAGCCAATGCCTCAAGAAGCTTCATTTCGATTTTTACCGCAAAGACCTTAAATCGGAAGTAACAACAGAACAACAAGCACGCTTCGATGCAGGTCATGAAATTGGTAAACTTGCACAACAAGTCTTCCCCAATGGCAATGACGCTACGGAGAATTTTGACGACAACTGGGGACTCGCAATAAAACGAACGACCGAGTGGATTGCTTCGGGAATACAAACAATTTATGAAGCAAGTTTTTCGCACAGTGGAGGATTTGCAGCCCTCGATATTTTACATCAAACACCCACTGAACGCTGGGCAATTGAGGTTAAAAGCAGTGCCGAACTTAAAGATTATTATTTCACAGATGCTGCCTTTCAATATTGGGTTTTGGATAAATGCGGTGTAAAGCCCGACCGTTTTTTCCTGATGCATCTGAATGAAAACTATACAAAAATCGGCAATGTAAATCCTGAGGAATTATTTGTACTTACCGACATTACAGAACAAATTCTGAAACTACAAGATGAAACGGGAAATAAACTAGAACGTTTTCAGACTATGTTACTCAAGCAGGAAGAGCCATCCATTACTATTGGCAAACATTGCAATGCGATGCCTTATGAATGCTCATATAAACACCACTGCTGGCAGCACATACCTGAGAATTCGGTATTTGAATTATACAGAGGTGGTCAAAAAAGCTGGTCATTATTCGATAAGGGAATAATTCAATTAGCTGAAATTCCCGAAGACGAAAAGCTAAGTAAAAGACAGGAATTACAAGTAAATGGGATAAAATTCAACCAAGAATTCAAAGATAAAAAAGGCATAACGAATTTTGTAAATTCACTAAAATACCCGCTTTACTTTTTCGATTTTGAAACAATTGCTCCTGCAATACCCATTTTAGATGGAACACGTCCATTTGAAAAAGTTCCTTTCCAATATTCCTTGCATATATTATCAGCACCCAATGCTCCTTTAGTTCACAAGGAATTTATAGCTAATCCAAATTACTTCAACACTACAGGATCAATAGATCCCCGTTTACAATTACTCAATCAGCTTATGAACGATATTGGACCAGATGGAAGCATTCTGGTATATTATGCTCCATTCGAAAAAGGTGTATTAAATCTGTTGAAAAAAGGATTCCCGAATTATGCTCAATTTATTAACGGAATGTTGGAGCGTATTATGGATTTGCATGAACCCTTTAAAGAGGGATTAATGTATCTACCTTCAATGGGAAAATCAGCCTCCATAAAGTATGTTTTACCAGCATTAGCTCCCGAATTCAGTTATGCCAATCTCGAAATAAATAATGGAAATTTAGCTAGCACACTCTTTCTTGAAAAGGTAAAAGGGATATTCAGTGGAAACTGGAAAAAAACACACCGCCACTTGCTCGACTATTGCGAGCGCGATACCTTAGGAATGGTTGTTTTATATGAAAAGTTGCTAGAAGAAACTAAATAAAAACCATGATGTTAACATACCTATAGAAAATCTGCAAAACGTTATAGCCTAAGCTTGAAAAATAACAACTGAAAAAAGCATGAATCAAAACGTACAAGCTGTTAAACAGCAAATCGAATCGAAAGGTGGATTTCAATCCTCAGAAATGTTAACGAGAATTTTTGGTGAATTAAATCAGGAATTCGGCAAAGATTTCAATGTAGAGTATTTTTTTAATGAAATATGGGATAAATACAATCAATCAAGTGAGCGTTGGGCAAGAGAAGTTGAACTAAACCCAAAGTGGGATGAGAATGGCGTAAATAATGGGTTCAATATTATTCCCTCGACAAATCCTAATGGGATTTGCGCTGAATTTTGTTTTACAATGATTCCAAGAGGTTTCAGAATGGGACATAGTTCTTCAACAAGAAGATCAAACAGATTAGGGTTTAGTCATGCGATTTTACTCTTGTGTGACTATTGGTTTGCTTGCCTAAAAATCAATCAGGAGAACTTATTAATAACCTCAGACTGGGATCCAGTATCTTTTGAAAATCAATATGAAAATGTAATTGAAAGTTATTCTTTAAATCACGATAAGAAAGTCTTTGTAGTTGAAGTTTCAAAATCTGGGCCTATTTTACGCTATCCTTATTAATTATATTTCTCAATGAGAACGAAAGTATACACAGAATTCATTGAACAATTTGTAAACGGTTGGCACAAAATAGCTAAGCAACATAAGCAAAATCCCATTCAAATTGAATGGGATTTTGCATGCCTATAAATTGGGAAAATATCAATCGGAATTGATTTTAAACACTAACGATTAACAGAATCGTATATCAAACCGGTTCTGAAGATTTAGCAACGTCGTTCTTGTACAATTGAAAAAACAGAATTGGAAGGAACACGCAAATCAAAATAAAAGCACCTAACAAAAACAAGATGTTTGCACCTGGGAGCTTTAAAAATTTTAACATCGAGCCAATGGCGACAATGATCCCTCCTATTGCACCGCTTAAACTACGGATGCGGGCACTACTCGAAATCAATGAATAGTTTCGGATAGCTATAACGAGAAGACAAATCATGGATAGTAGCAAAAATCCATTACCAAAAAACATAATCGGAGATCCATAAGGCCAATGAAACGTTCGAAGTGTCATGGAAGTCATGGTAAATAATGCCGCGAGAAATCCGGTGATATACAGAAGCTTTTTCATAGTAAGTTGTTTTTTAAATGTGAGTAAAAAGACTGTTCGTTCTTCCACAGCTGATAACCCTTCGGGCGATAACTGAAGAATGGCCTCTTTCAAAGCCGTATCGAATGAAATTCCTGAATCGATTTGTGCTTCGATGTGACAACACAAATGATCGAGTAATTCAACACGAAGAGCGTGCATGCTAACTGACCGGTTCACCAGCAATGACACTTGTTCAATTTGATCATCCCGCAGTTCCATAATGTAATCCAGGCTGAGGAAGTAACACCTGCTGAAGGGTTTCAAAAAACTGGAAAAGTTCGTCCACACGAATCCGAGATTGCGCTTTCCCGGTTTCTGTTAATCGGTAATAGATGCGCGGTCGCTTACCAATAAACTCTTCTTCCGTACTTAAGAAACCTTCGGCTTCTAACTTATGCAAGGCTGGATACAAGGAGCCTTCCTTGAGCAAAATTTTACCATCGGTGCGCTCTTTCACCGCCTGCGTGATTTCATACCCATACATTCGCCCCTTCTCATCTAACAAGGTGAGAAGAATGGTGCTAAGTGTTCCTTTTAAAAGCTCTTTCGAATACATAGGTCAAATATACATTGTTCTTCTATGCATCAAGCGAGTTTTTAATAGATTTAGTGTGTTTTAGGGGAATATTATTGTTATTTGACTGAATATCTGTAATATAAAATTCAATTAATGTTTAAGATAAAGATTTGGAAATAAGGACTGAGGAATTTAATGTGACTAATTAACCAATACAGGCCATCTACTCGTTAACAATTTATTTTAAAGAACACTACACAAACTGAAAATTAATTGCATCTTGCATGTATATATTTGCTCGATGAAAACAAAATCTCTACTAATACTATCATTCGCGCTTTGTGCAACAATTCAAATTCAGGCACAAAACAATACATTATGTGCCGTTGCTGATGCCGAAGGTTCAAATAGAAATATCTCCTACTTCATAGGACAATTGATTTATACTTCATCCACAGGAATAAATGGATCCAAAAACCAAGAAATGCATCAACCTTATGATTATGATGTTATTACCGGCATTGAACACACCGAAATTGAACTTGAATAAACAAACCTTGATTTACATTACATGAGATAGTAATGCCTCATGCTATTGCGTTGGAAAAAAAATTGACAAAAGAAGAACAACAAAAAAGAAAATCATTATATTTGAATCGTTAAAATTAAAAAATATGGACAATAACAAAAAAAATGGACTTGCCAATTTGACGAAAAAGGCAACCGCAATTTTCGGATCAGCATTAGCCGCTTTGACAGGTATACAAGCAAACGTTAATATGCCAACACAACTTGACAATCTTGAAAGCAAGACAATTCAAGTTAAAGAAATTGGAAAGGTTAAACCTATGCCAGTTCTTAAATTGAATATGCATGATCCGGAGAATAGTCATTTTGTAACAAGTCTTACATCACATCGTTCACATAGTTCACACCGTTCCCATTACTCTCACAAGTCGGGAGCTATGTTTACTTAAATCAGTCTATTATGCAATTTCAGAATGTAATCAAAGACAACGAAATAATTGTTTTTGCAGATATTGCTTTGTATTCAAAAGACAGCATTTTTAAATGCCTTTATTGGTATGGTGATAAGTTCCATACTAATGTTTCATTTGCGGACAGTAATACCTATAGAGTTTCTGTAAAATCAGTTTCAACAAATCACCTTTCTCAACAAGAACAGGAAAACCTATTGTTGAAACTTGAAAGAGACTTGGTTGATTTCAACTTGCGTGACATTGTTACAAAAGAAACGCAAAATGTTAGAGACTTGCTAATAGCAAAAGCATTTTCAAACGGAGAATTTGATGAACTGCCTCCTGGAGAAGTTTCAGATCCAGTTGGCTTCAATCCAAATGAAATTACATGAAGAAAGGTGGAAAACAAACTTTAAGTAACAAATGCTTCTTAGTTGCTTTGGGTTCATTAGCAATAATTAGTAACACTAAGGCTCAAAACTCTGTTCCAAAATCAGATACGATTACTTTTTTTGCACCAATCGAAATAGTAAAGTATAATCAATTTAAATTTCTAATTCAAGATGATTACAAATTAATATCTGAAACAAATGATACTATAATTATTGAAAAGTATCAGAATATTGGTTCTTCGCTTTTGCCCGTTAAAATTATTATTGAAAAAGGCAAAACAGATAAAGGAAGCATTTCATTGTTTATTGATAGCAAAAAACACGTCTTAAAACTTATTTCTGACTTTGTTTATTTTGAAAACAATGTTTTTAAGTTAACATTAAATCCGGGTGGACAAATTCATAAAACATTTAAAATAGATCACAAGTCTCACATGTCGCATTATTCACATTATTCACATTATTCAAGTAATCCATAACAATAATAATGAATGCAGTTACAGCTGACAGAAAATCAAGAAAATTTAGAGATATTGAACAATTCGATTTAAAAGAAAAAAGTCAATATTATTTACTACCTTTCCGTTTCCAGAGAATTACTGATGAAAAAGAAATTATCGTCAACGAAGTTGGCGACTATCTTTTGTTGCGCAATGGAACATTTGAGAGAATAGTAAAACGACAAATCAGCAAAGATATTGATGCTGAATTATACGGAGACCTAATTGCAAATTTCTTCATTTCAGAAGAAGCAATCCCACCACTTATAGATGTTTTAGCAACTCGATACAGAACAAAAAAACTTTTCCTAAATTATTTTACTGGTCTTCATATTTTTGTTATTTCGTTAAGGTGCGAACATACTTGCCATTATTGTCAAGTATCCCGTGTTACTCAAAACAGAGATTTGTATGATATGTCAATTTCAAACATTGATAAAGGAATTGACATAATGTTCAAATCTCCTAACTCTCATGTGACAATGGAGTTTCAAGGCGGAGAAGCATTATTAGCTTTTGACAATATTAAGTATGCAGTTGAAAAGGCAGAACGCATTGCAAATGAATTAGGCAAAGGCCTGACAAAAGTAATTTGTACCAATCTTGCAATAGTAACGGAAGAAATATTAGAATATTGTAAAGAACATCAAATACTTATTTCAACTTCTTTGGATGGACCTCAATATGTGCATGACAAGAATAGACATAAGCCTCATGCGAGTAGCTACGAATTAGCGGTAAAGGGAATTGAACTTTCAAGAAAAGTTTTGGGTCATGATAGAGTTTCAGCCCTCATGACTACAACCAAACTATCATTAGACTATCCACTAGAAATAGTAGATGAATATTTTAATTTAGGGTTTCAAGGGATATTTTTAAGAAATATCAGTCCTTATGGCTTCGCCTTAAAAACTGATAAATCAAAGTATGAAACTGAGAAGTTCTTGACTTTTTATAAAAAGGCACTTGACCGTATTTTAGAATATAATTTCAGTGGTCACTATTTCACAGAAGATTTGGCCAAAATATTTTTGACAAAAATCTTAACACCTTTTAATGTTGGTTTTGTAGACCTTCAGTCCCCAGCAGGCCTAATAAATGGTGTAATTGTTTTCAATTATGATGGCGGAGTTTATGCCACCGACGAGAGCAGAATGTTAGCGGAGCAAAAAGACTTTACATTTAAGCTCGGCACATTAGACGATAATTACAACGACTTATTTTTTGGAAAGAAAGCACAAGAAATTTCTCAAATATGGGCAAATGAAGGCTTAACAGGTTGTTCAGAATGTGCCTTTCAACAATATTGTGGTGCTGATCCTGTTCACAATCACGCCACGCAAGGCGATATGTATGGATACAGGCCTACAAGCGATTTTTGCCAAAAGAATATGGAAATAATTCGATACCTTATTGAATTGATGGAAAGTGATGTTAGAATAAAAAAGATTTTTGAACGCTGGGCAAAAACTAGAAGTTAATGCTTAGTTCGAATAAAAATACAACTATTTTATTTGTAATCCTATACACTTTAACTAGGCTACTTTTTATACAATTTCCATTTTGGGGTTTAGAGTATGAAGATTCTTTTATTTATACTGATACAGGGAGATATCTAGGCTTTGCATATGATTATAAAAGCATGCCATTTAAATGCCAAAGCTGTCTAGATGGGAGTTATATTGACTGTTATCAGTATGGGAGTTTTGGAGGACATTTTTTATCAATCCCTCTTATGCTTGCAGGTATAAATTTGATTTTGGGGTTTCATTCTTCAAACATTTTTATTTTGAATTTCATCTTTTCTCTATTTATAATTGGGTCGGTAATATTTATTTGGTATAGGTTTTGTTTACAAAGAATATTTTCATTAAATATTTTTTTGCTTTTTCTGATAGTAACACCATTTATCTCAATTTTTAATACATCTGGTTTAGCAGAGACCGTTTCAAGTTTTTTTGTAATTGCTTATTTATTCTCAATCTACAAAACTAATGAATCGAATTTCAATTTTAAATCCTTTGAATATTGGTTAACATTGTTATTTTTATTCTTTGCAGTTTTAATAAAAAGAGAGAATTTTGTTTTGATAATACTACTTTATTCAATACCATTTATAAGACATTTTTTTAAGCAAACAGTTTTTTCCAAATCACACCTTCTACTTACTACATTTTCGACATTTACTCTTTATTTATTTTCATTATATATAGGCCTTTTTGATATAGAAAATAACGAGAGTGGTGATATAGGAAGTAAAACATTTAGTTTTGATTTTCTTATGGTCAATCTTAAGCAGTTTTTAACAGCAATAACAAATTTAAGCTATTGGGGTTTGACTGGATTTGTCTTTATTTTCTCAATTGCTTATGCTACTTACAAGAGCAAAATAAATAAGTTAGGTTTAATGTCTCTTCTTCTTGCTATTTGCTACATTATTATTTACTCTTCTCATTATCGAAGTTATTATCAAGTTGTTTATAATTTATCTCATCCATTTGAGACCTTGAGGTATTCTAGTAATTATTTACCGTTAATTGTACTTTTTATTTCAACAGTAAAAATTGAAATTCCATCATTGAAGAGTGTTCTAATTAAGCGTATTCTTAGTTTCAGTTTAGTTCTGATAGTATTTAGTCTCATCTTAAATGTAGCGAAAACTAGAATTGAATTTTCTCAAGATGAATCAATTTCTAGGATTCAGCCAGTTAAAGACATTCTTTCCATTTCATCGGTAAATGATATTATAATTACTGATATTCCCATTGCATTTCGTTGTTATGCTAATGAAAAACAAAAAATAGTAGATGTTTTTAGTTTGGAAGAGGAAAGGTTTCAAGATATAATAAATTTAACAAGTAACTCAGTAATTTATTTATTAAAACCAAAAGATATGGCTATAAACTCCAGAAGGTATGGGATTAAATTTAACACTAAAAAATTTAAAAAAATTGCATTCAATTCAGTAAAATTCGACCTGCTAAAATATTCAAAAAAATGATTTTAAGAACTAAAGGGAAACCTATTAATATAGAAACTCATTTGGTTGGGAAGGTAACACGAGACCCAAACCAATTGGACGAGAATACTTTCCTATTATCAGATGGAGAAATATCGGATTTACCTCAAAAAAACTTCATTGGCGTATTATCAAAGCATGAAGAATATAAAATATTTAATAGCGAAAAGGTTGTTTTTAAAATCCCAACCCTTGAACATTTAACAGACGGAGATATTGTTTCAGTGGGTAACGATGGAAATATTAATACACTTTACAGAGTAAATTCATTTCACAATACTTTATTAGCAACTGAAAGGTGCAACAGTAATTGTTTAATGTGTTCGCAACCTCCAAAAGATAAAAACGACATTCCGTTACATTATGAAATTCACAAAAAACTAATTCCTTTAATTCCTAAAGACTGTTTTGAATTAGGTATTTCAGGCGGTGAACCCACATTAATGGGCGACCTTTTTTTTGATTTACTTTCTCAAATAAAAACGGAATTACCCGACACCGAAATTCACCTTTTGACAAATGGTCGTTCATTCGCTTGGAACCACATGGCTGAGCGACTTGGCGAATTAGATTACAGTCGATTAATGTTAGGTATTCCTATTTACGCAGACTATTATCAAGTTCACGACTACATTGTTCAAGCTGAAAATGCTTTCTATCAGACAATTTTAGGTTTACACAACCTAGCGAGATATAATCAAAGACTTGAAGTTAGAGTTGTTTTACATAAACAATCAATCCCGCGTTTGACTAGGCTTGCCAAATATATTTACAAGAATTTACCTTTCGTAGAACACGTTACTTTTATGGGACTTGAATATATTGGTTATACTCCTCACAATATTGACAAATTATGGATAGATCCGTACGACTATCAAGAAGAATTAGGGGAAGCCGTTGAATTTCTTTCAGGACAAGGTATGCATGTTTCAATATACAATACTCCACTTTGTGTACTTCCCGAAAGACTTTGGAAGTTCGCAAGAAAATCAATTTCCGACTGGAAAAATGACTATTTGCCCGAGTGTTCAAGTTGCACAAAACTTACCGACTGTGGTGGACTATTTACTTGGAATTTAAAAAAACACAGCGATCACATTCAACCTTTTACAGCATAGCGGAATTAGCATGAAGACATAACAGCACCTGAAAAAAATTGGCGGTTTAGTTCTTAATATGGAAGCTTTTTAATTGAACAAACATTTGTGCTTATTATAAGCTTTGTGTTAAAATTTTATCTACTTCTTATGCTGCAAAACGTTTTGTCATTTATAGTATTTCAAGAGTCAAATAAAAGAGGTTCAAAAAATGCTGAGCAGGTTAATATGGATAGAACAGAAGTATATTAAGAATAATAATGAAGTTTTTGAATTAAAAGAAATCGACAACAATTCATACGATATTATTTTGAAAAGCCTATAGGAAAAATAACAAACTTCTATTTACATTATAAAGGAATAATTAATGAAGTCGAAATTAAATCATTTATCGGTAGTTTTAGAAAGCATTTAAATACTAGATAATGAAATGTGAATCTATTTGACCATAAATCAATAAAATATTTAATTGGTAAATATCCTTTTGAAAATAATGATTACTTGACATATGCTGATCACTATATAGCTAGTTCAACATTCGACAGTCCAAATTATAACACTATATCCATATCAAGATTTGAAGTATAAAGAACTTGGTGGCAAGAATTGGAAGATATAAAAACTTGATTATAAAATCACAGAGGATATACAGTATGAACTCTCAAAAGTTTAATAACATCTTTCGCCTAAACGAATAAATCTTTTGGTAATGGAAGATATCTAAGAAAAACATTTGAGAATTTAATGGAACTACAGGCAAATAAAATAGCAAGTATCGGAGAATTAACATACGAGCTATTAACGACAATAACTTCAGATGATCTACCAGACAATTAGTTAAAAAACGGAAAGATCATCTTTTCTATACTGAATATACAAATACAAATAAATGATATATGGGAATAATATTACAGGATTTTGAACAATAATAAGTAAATATAACAATCTCAACTTAATATTTCTATGTTTGAATTAGAATTGACATAAAAATATTAAGGAGAATTAGTAATAATTATACACTCCGAATAAAATTAAATACAGTATGAATATAGTTATTTTAATAATTCTTTATTACATTTGAAAAAATTTAAACAATATGTCATCTAATCATTTCTCAGAGCAAAAAGTAGTTATTGACTACCCGATTGCAAAAGTTAAAGAAGCAATTATTAATATTCTTACTCAAAAAAGTACAAAGTATCCTCATAAAAAAGAGAATATTAATGAAATAATGGGTAGTTATCAATTTTTTGAATTAGGTATTAACTCGCTTCAATTCAATATAAGTCTGAATGAATTATCTGAAGGTAAAACAGAATTGAATTTTAGAGTAACGCCTGATATAACATCTAAAGCTAATTCAGCAATGTGTGCCCAAGGAATTAGTAAATTTCAAAATCATATATCAAATTCATTAACTGGACAACCATTGGCAAAATCTTCAGGTTGTGCTGTATTAGTTTTAGTTGGTATTGGAGCAACAATGGCAATGATGTTTTTTTAGAGAATACACTTTGGATTTACACCCATAAATTTTTCATAAACAAAACACTTGAAACAGATCTTTAATTATAAGTGATATAAAATAGTAAAAATGAAAATCAAAATAATAGTTATCACGATTTTAACAACAATTTCTTTGCAAGTACTTGGACAAGAAAGAAAAAATAGAGAGAAACTTAGTTTTGATTCTACATCGGGAACTCTTTTGATTGCTAAAGGTTGGGCTTTAAACCCTGTATTAGGAGAATGGATAGATTATGATAACGTGATATCTGACAATAAGGACTATAAGACTAAGTATAAAATTTTGCAAGGAGCGAATATGATGTCCGAAACAAGCCAGAACTTTCAAATTGTGCAAACAAAAACAATTAACTATAAAGGGACTAATTATTATGTTCTTATTATAGACAAATGGAGTGGTACATATGAATATCCTTCTATTCAGCAAGATTGGTATAAATTTAAAGAAACTTTTGGATACATTTACACGAAAGAAGAGTATCAAAAATTAAATAATATCAACACTCTAATAGAACTTAAAACTAAATTCAAGGTAAATATTGGTTCTAAATATGAAAAATATGACGAAACAAATTTCCTCGATTTAATTCAAACAGAACTATCTTTAGAAAAAGGTAAATATCCATTAGAATATACATTTCCTATTATGAAATCCAATGAAGGAGCTATTAGATTCTATTTGCCTGAAATTTTCACAACAAAAAATAAATATGACTTTGAAAAGAAATACTTTGAAACAGATTTTGAAAGCTTTTCAAAAATAATATTAAAATAATATAATTAAATATTTTAAATATGTCCATCCATTTAAGATGCTTATTTTTATGAAATATCACAAATAGCTATTTTACAATAAATTACAGAAATTGTATAAATAAAGACAAGATTCATAGATAAAAACAAGGTAAATATAACATTGCTTAAATATCTAATAAAAATAAGTTTGTACTGCCCATAAAATTATTTGTATGTGTAAGTAAAAATTAAAAAAAGGGGGTTCATCTTTGAGATATTAATCAAAAAATAGCAATATGCTTCAATTTATTAATTGACGAAAATTGGCTATATTCGGTTAAAAGTTGTGTACAATAGATTTTCTTGAAAAACTCTTTTTTAGATTCTGTATTTTAGTTCAATGTACAATATTCTTCTAATTATCTACAAATTTAACTGTGAAAAGTTTATTTTATTTACGTATGAAAAAGAATGTATTTTAGCATTTAAAGTTAACATAAAAACTAACTACCAATAGCTTCCATTTTATGAAATCATTCAACTCATCTATATACTTTGTAATTATTATTTTAACTGGATGTGAAAACAAATCTTCAAAGGAGCCTTATACAAATCCTTCAAATAAATCAAATACTCCATTACAAAATAACACTTTTGATTCTGAACATTACAATAATAATAATTCGACATTATATAATTCAACGTTAAATATTTCAGAAATACAAAATAGTTATTCCTTACAAGACTTTTGGAATGAAGCTGAAGATTTGAGAAGTGATGTGGAAAGTGTTTTAAGCGAAGCTGAAAGTATAGGATGTGATCATGCTATTAATTCTGCTCAGAATGCACTTTCTATTTGTGATGATTGTTCAAGTACAAACAATTATAGCAATGCTGAAAGTTACTTAGATGATGCAAAATTAGAACTATCTAATGCACAAAGTCAATTGGAAGATTGTCAAAATGAAAGAGAAAATAGAAATGATTACGAAGAAAATGATGAAGAGTAATTTTTAATTTAATTATTAACTTTAAACCTTTCGCTTAAAAATAATTATTTAGATATACGCACAATGAGAATAGATAGATTTATGTTAGTTCAATTTAAAATTATTTAAACAAATTTTTATTGTACGAGAAAATATTTTTGTTTATTAAAACTCAATAGAATTGATTAGTTTCATTAAAGTCAAAATGAGAATAACATTGATTAATGCAATTACTATTTATCCTGGCTAGGATTCAGGCCTAAATGATAAATAGAGATTCTTATATCTAGGCAATGTTTATTTCAACTTTATTAAAATATAAAATCTTTTAAATTAGATAGCTAGTTCGGCTTATAATATTTAAATTTATTTTATACAGATGAATTTCAAGAAATTCTTATTGAGTATTTAAAATGTTAGACTCATTTTGATTATTATTAAATTGCCCGCACATTAGATCAGTATAGTCATTATTAAGTTTAATTATATTGCTCTAAAAAATCTCAACCTATATTTGAAAATCCATTATGAAAAACCTTACTCAATTACTCGTCGATTTTCGCGATGCCCGCGATTGGGGGCAGTTTCACAATCCCAAAGATTTAGCCTTGGCATTATCTATTGAAGCTGCAGAATTGAATGAAGCATTCTTGTGGAAGAAATCGGAAGAGGCTGATATGGATAAAGTTCGAGAAGAATTGGCCGATGTATTTGCATATGCTCTGCTCCTTGCCCACCGTTATGGATTGGATGTAAATGAAATTGTTAAAGCCAAAGTGGCTAAGAACGAAGAAAAATATCCCGTTGAGAAATCAAAAGGATCTGCTAAAAAATACACTGAGCTTTAAATGATTGTATACCAGTCAACCAAAACAGGGTTCATTAATGATGTAACATCGGGCAGTATCGATGATATCATCAAAGCCAAGGTGCTCGAAAAATTGAATCGTCATACTGGACAAAGCGAAACCGATTCGTGGAGAAATTCATTAATGTACATGAACAATGTGTTGAATGACCCCGAAATCCCCAATGATTCAGGAATAAGCATTGAATGTCAGATTCCTCAATCTTCGAAACGTATTGATTTCATTATCACCGGAACCAATTCAAACCATCAAGAACATGCAATTATCATTGAACTTAAACAATGGTCAAAAGCAGAAAAAACAGATAAAGATGGCATCGTAAAAACTGCCTTAGGTGGCAATATTCGAGAGACTAGTCACCCAAGTTATCAGGCTTGGTCCTATGCTGCTTTGTTGATGAATTTTAACGAAACAATTTACACCGAAGACATTCAATTAAAGCCCTGTGCATTTTTACACAATTACACACCAGACGGGATAATTACAGATAATTTCTACGCTGATTATTTGCAGAAGGCACCTGTTTTTCTGAAGAATGACCAGTTCAAACTTCGCGAATTCATAAAGCAGTTTGTTCGTTTTGGTGATCACAAAAACCTGCTATATAGAATTGAAAATGGTAGGATTCGTCCATCTAAAATGTTAGCAGATAGCCTTGTTGGAATGCTAAAGGGCAAGGATGAATTTGTGATGATTGACGATCAGAAAATCATATATGAAACAGCCATGCATATGGCAAGGAATGCATCTAAAGGACAGAAAAAAGTATTGATTATTGATGGGGGGCCAGGAACTGGAAAATCTGTAGTTGCAATCAATCTTCTTGTGAACTTAACCAAAGAGAATAAGTTTGTTCAATATGTCACTAAAAACTCCGCACCTCGTCAAGTATTTGAAAGCAAATTAACCGGCGAATTCAAGAAGACTGTAATATCTAATTTGTTTAGAAGTTCGGGAGCGTATACCGAAACTCCACCTGATACCATTGATGCTTTGATTGTTGATGAAGCACATCGTTTGAATGAAAAGTCAGGTATGTTCTCCAATTTAGGAGAAAACCAAGTGAAGGAGATAATCCGCAGTAGCTTATTTTCCGTATTCTTTATAGATGAGAACCAGCGAGTTGCTATGAGTGATATTGGCACCAAAGGTGAAATTGAAATGTGGGCAGCTCGATTAAATGCAAGCGTTTATCACCAAAAACTAGAATCTCAATTCAGATGTGGCGGTTCGGATGGTTATCTGGCGTGGTTAGATAATACACTTCAAATTAGAGAAACAGCCAATCCGACATTAGAAGGAATTGATTACGACTTTCGGGTTTTAGATTCCCCTTCTGAACTTAGAAAGCTGATAACAGAGAAAAATGAAATAAATAATAAATCACGGATCGTGGCTGGATATTGCTATCCTTGGAATAGCAAAAGAGATAAATCGCAATACGACATTGTATTTCCAGAGCACGATTTTGCCATGCGATGGAATCTCACAGATGATGGTATGCTTTGGATTCTCAAGCCAGAATCTGTTAATGAAGTAGGCTGTATCCATACCTGCCAGGGCTTGGAATTAGATTATGTTGGAGTAATCATTGGCAAAGATTTATTGATTAATCAGAATTTCCTCTTTGCCGACCATGCAGGACGAGCCTCCTCTGACAAGACTGTCCATGGATTCAAAAAACTTAAAAAAGAAAACCCCGCTGCAGCTGTTGAAGCAATAAACGCCATTGTAAAAAACACCTATCGCACTCTTATGACAAGAGGTATGAAAGGTTGTTACGTTTATGCGGAAGATGAAAACCTCAGAGAATGGTTAAAAGAAAGTGTTGGGAGATAAATCAGTTCCAATTACTTAGAAAATTAATTCTTGCAAAGAATTAATTTTTGGATTTCTTTTTCAAACTATAATCTGTAAAATATGTATCTAATTTAGCACGTTCAATTAGTTGTAATGCGTCTGTTAGCTCAATAATTTTATCTTTACATTTCTTTACTTCCTCATCATTCATTTCATAAAGTTCCAACAAACGTTTGATTGAATAATCATATTTTCTTTTCAACGCAAACGATGTAAACTGAGCGTAAGTAGGCTGTAAATTAGACCTTTCCTTTACATACTTAATTGCCAAATCTAATAATATTTTGTTTAATGACCTGTTATGAAACTCAATTCTCCAATAACTGATTATTTTGCTCGTAGGAGTTTCATCTGAAAATTCTTTGCCTTCCATAAAATCTTTTATACTTTGTGTAAATTATATTTTCACCATTTATTTGGTTCGATATTACTAGTAATTTAAATAACATTCTTTTTACATTCGTACCACTCACGCAATGAATTAATGTCTCCTTTTTTCTTACAATAGCCACATCCCCACTCATTAAATTCAGTTGATATCATTAGTTGATGTTCACCTCCAGACAAGCAATTAGCCTCCCAAATGTTTGGTCTGCTTCCATTTGGCTTAGGATTCAATCCAATTGAATTACAATACTTTATTATCTCATTGTCTGCATTAAGTTTAACTGCCAAAGCATACTTTTCATCCATCAAGACGATAGCTTTTTTAAGCATAATATCAAATGATGCAGCTGAGAATATTTCGCTTTGAACAAAAACTGGTGTACCCGAAAAATTATTTTTATCGGACATAAGTGTGATTAAAAAATGCTCTAGCTCATCTATTATACTCCCACTATCAAATTTTAAAGGAAATTGTAATTCCTTTTCTAACTCATTACTATGGTCGATTTTCTTAACAAATAAAGCTGTCTGGTTGATGTCGAAATACAAATCAGTAAATCCATATTCAATATCGAAAATACAGTTTTGGTCATATCGCAAAAAATGTTTGTATTCTCTTTCTAAGTGAATTTCGTTCATGGTCTAAAAATATAAAATATATCTTATAAGCCAATAAATTTCACTCCCTCAAAAACAAACTCCCGATGGTATTTGACGTTTGACAATATTAACTCTATAGAAATGATGTTTCATCTATAAGACTCTTACAAATTCACCTACAACACGCATTCCTGAAGCATTCTCTTCGTTAATAGATATATCCTTATAGGTTAAATCGTAAGAATTGGGGCGAAGAAGAATTGAAGTGTGCTGATAGCTTTCTTCGTTTATTGAAACTTCGCTGAGATAAGTTTTAATTGTAAACGCTGAATTGAAATCTTGATCTTGCACATCTCTATTTTCAACCAACACTATTTTACCGTTCCGTGAACCGCCAGTATATTCTCTAAATAAGCAAATAGAACCATTGGGTATTGATCTGTTCATGGATTCACCAACTATTTTGCAGACGAAATATTGAATATTGGGATTTAAATTAGCAGGACCTTCAATAAGCGTATATTCTTTATTCTCTTGCATATCGCTGAATGAACCTGCAGCTGCGAAGAAATTATAGAATGGAATGAGGTTTACTATTTTCTTCTCTTCAATTGCTATCACTTCCGAGCCACCGTCTGAGGATGCAACCTCAATTTCTTCATTCTTTAGATAATTATAGATTGTGCTCTCAACATGTGATTCCAATTCTAAAATAACTCTTACTACTGGAACATCCTTATTATTATCATTTTTAATTGTTGTTTCTTCAAATGATTCAATAATTGGCTTTACGTTACCCATATAATAAAAGTCGACTCCTTCACCATTGTGTTTCTTCATGAACAATGGCAGTCGTATTTTATCATAATCATTTTTAAT
>CAXNGM010000010.1:0-18936 GCA_964201695.1 Bacteroidia bacterium
AATGTTCCAAAAGCAGTTAAGAATCCCAAAAATGGGATATGCCATAGAATGTTACCTAGTGTACGCATAATATAATTCGTTTTTTATTTTCCCTAATCGTATGGCTTTTCGGTATCGCCCCGTTTTTCATGTGGTTGCTGGACTCCAATATTAATTACTGAAATGTAATAGCCTTAAATTTACCAAGACGAATAACAGGATACACCAGTCTTTCTGAGCTTTGTCGTATCTTAAACTATCAAATTGATTTACTGTTTGCAATGTTGTGGATTAATAGCAAAAATGTTAATGAGGAGACCATTATTGCATCGATTTAAAGTGATTCATAATATCAATTAAACATCATATTATCCAAACAATGTTTATGTTTATCTTGTTTCCCAATTCCCAGTTTCTGATCTATAAGGTATTATATGAGTCCATTCAAATCTGTTAGGCTTCGATCCAAATAACGTCCATCTTTCAGATTCTCCAATTTGTCCTCCACATCCCCCTCCAGCATTGAACAACTCAATAGTATAATCAATCAATCCGTCGTTATCAACATCTTTTATTAATAATGGGTTGTTATTTAAATCCCATTCCCATGAGGAAAGAAACATGTTTGATTCTATAGAATAAGCAAGAAGTTTAGAGTTTTCCTCCTCAATTCGACATGCTTCACAAACTGTCTCTATTAAACTATTCTTTAAATATGGGTACAATTGCTCGAAATTTAAATTGGGATTCTTCTCTGGAGTAGATTTAATATTACTACTCTCGATTTCTGAAAATGCAGTTGAGTCTTGCTGTATTTTCTCTTGATCAGAATTAATTTGAGCTTTAACATTTTCTGCATTTTGCCCACAAGCAATTAACGTTAAAAGTGGTAAAATAAGAATTCGTTTTTTCATGGTCTATGTTGTATTTAAATTAACATTTATATGTTTGGTGAAAATTGTAAAGCTTGTATTTTATATTTTACCATACCTAAAAGATGTAAACTATACAATTAAGTTCTACGAACACTCGCAAACCTTCATTATTTTGCCTTGCGTTCAGAGCAGAGCCGTTTAATTTTCCCCTTTACCAATAACTTTTAAGTTAACAGGATGACTTTTCAGTCCGTCCATTGTATGCCAACTGCCAACTAAGGTTTGTCCTATATTCTTTTCCCATTCATTTAAAATAAAATAGCCAGTCTCATTGCCATCAACTTCTTCAATAATTATTTCGCCATCTTCTGAGCACAAACTACTGTTCTTTTTTCCACTCAAATAACTATAATCGCCGATTATAGCGCACACACTACCACCTCCCAATGGAACAGCCAAAGTCATTGCAATTTCAATATCCCCAATAGTGCCTTTAAATTTTGTTTCACTTGTCCAAATAGTCTGCGCATTTACTAGACTATAAGATACCAACATAATAGATAAAATAAATAATTTTTTCATCTGTTTATTTTTTGAATTTAATTACTCCTAATCTTATGGATTTTCAGAATACATCCTGTTTTTTTAAGTGGTTTTCTTGCCTCCATATTTTTGTTTGTAATTATACTAAAATTATTAGCAATGTATTATTATTTTAAAAAATATTTTGAAGGCAGAAGTTGACGATTTTAAATAGGGAAACTGACGTATAGTAATGAAATTGATGCGAAGTAAATGGCACCATTTAACTAATGAATTTCCTATTTCTTGAAATGTCTGTCTGCAAACGAATTGATCTCCCGCTTTTATAAACATGATGAATCTTTGCCAGTTAATGGACCTGATAAAAATGGAATTAAAATTTCTATTATTATTAAAAGCAGCAATGTATATAAATGATGTATAAAATAAAATGCTAATGCTCTTTTTCTGTCTTGAAAGCCAAATAAATACGGTTTTATCAAACTAATCACCAATAGACAGAATAAGCAAATTAGTGATAACAGCCAAAGAAATAATGTGCCAAGCCAAAAATCGTCAATATAGCAACCCCACGCTATACCGTTTCCCTTTTCTAAGATACCTCCAAGTCTATATATGAATCCTGCAAGGATTGATGATAGAAATGGCATTCCTAACATAAAATAAGTTAAATTTTTAGAATTTGTATTTTCTCTGAATCTAGATGGTATTATTCCACTAGAGAACTTTTGACTAAAATAAAAAATAGAAATAAAATAGCCAACAATCCAAATTATTATAGATGCGAAAACAGCTATATGTCTACCTTCCATGATTGAGATATGTATTTAAAAATGGGTACTAACGTTCAGCCTGCCACAGAGTTATAGTGCAAGTTATTTTTTGTTATTATTAAATAATCCGTTTTTATGCTTGAGTGGATTTCTCAAACACTTATTTAATTAATCAACTCTATTTAAATGATTTTACCATGCCAGTTTTAGAATCTTGGGGTCATAATTTCAAATTGAGGATTAAATAGTATAAATATTAATCATTCAAAAAGCAGTATTTATAAAGTATAGGATCAAATGATGATGTTAAATTAATTGACAATTTGCTTTTCCAAATCAGCAATTTCAGATCTAAGTTCTTCAACGATTCTAGTTTGATATTCAATTTGATCAGCTTTTTCATTTGCAGATCGTAAAAATTTAGGTTGCTTTAAATCACTCAATCTTTCCTCCTCGGCTGCAAGTTTTGAGGTTAAATCTATGATTTGCTGTTTTAAATAATATTGTTCTGAAGATTCGGAGGCCTCGGTCTGCATTGCCTGTTGCTGTTCTAATATTTGTTGCTGTCCTGCGGCACTTGCGGAGTCAAGTCTTCTTTTTTCATTTAATAATTCTTGATCTTTTGATGCATTTATCGAGTCTAGAAATCTCTTTTCCTGTGCTGCATTTTGTTCAGCAGATTGACCGCAACTTGATAATACTATAGAAAATAGAAGGAATTTTAAAGCTGTAATTTTCATGATTTATTGGTTTTTTTTTAATGATAGGGAAAATGTTATGGCAATTTTAACTTGATATTATGCACAACTGATTAAGGCCTTTAGTGAGATCGAAGCTTGGCTAAGTTAAATTAAAATACTCTTAGCGAAAATTTAAATTCTTTAAAATAATTTCTATCAGTCATTAAAACCTATATAAGTATTCTCATCGGTAAGGTCTAATTTAAGGAATCCTTTTTTCACTCCCCTTCCGCCTCCTTTATTTTCAAACCTTCCATTTCTTACCTTAAATCCTGAATTACCCCATTTAGCGACCCAAAAATAACGATAATATCCTGCCCATTCTACCCCACTTTCATTATCAGCGAACCAAAATACCTCTTTATCTTTAAAGTATCTTGGTAAGATAAAATTATAATTTGAATCAGACTCAATAGTATACCAACCTTCACATATCCATTCATTTTCATGTTTATATGCAATACTCAAATGAGCTTTTTTTCTTGTATTATTTTTGAAAGTAACTTTTTTGTAATAAAAGCAGCCATCTGTTTCATTACCTGCTTTGTCTAAGCAAGAATCAATTTTATCCGCAACTCCATCACTATCTGAATCAGGGCAACCACAAACAGAGCCTTGAGAAAGCCCATAATCATTTGGACAATCATCCATTACATCTGCTATGCTGTCATTGTCAGTATCACGATGTTTTGGTTCATAATCAATGAAGTAGTATAATGAACCCGCAATTACCAAACTGAATAAATACCAATATTTATTCAGTTTCTTTTTGGTTGTTGCGTTAGAGGTATTTTGCTCCTGTTTTAAAGAATTGTAAGAATCTTGAGCAATTTCTAATACTTCATCATCTGTTTTATTGGGGTGTTGCTTTTTAACTTCATAAAAATGATTATTCCGCTTATCTGGGTTTGAATTACTAGCAGAATTAGCAGAATCCTTACTATCGTGTTGGTTTTTTGAATCCAATTCATCAAAAAACTGAATGTTTTTAACAGGTGTTGGGTCTATACCGAAATCATTATTCCCAATTGTTCCGGGAGAAAAAATAAGGTAAATATTGTAAATAGGTATCAAGAAATACCAACCTGATTTATTTACATCGTGCATTCGTTTTGCACCTTGAATAAGGTTAAAAATAACAATTAAAAAAGGAAGTATAAATAGACTTATCGTTTCAAAAAATATAAATATTCGAACATTGAAAGCTCCCAATAAACCACTGAGATAACAATATATGCAGAGTGTATATATAATAATAGCTAATAGCCAACGCAAAAAAAATGTTTTTCTATTAATGCGCCCTTTAATATTAAAAAATCCGGTTTCTTCATTTCCGGATTTGGGTGTTTTGTAGTTATAAAGATTATTATTACTCATGTTTGTAAATCAGTTTAACTCCTGAAAATAATCCCAATTGAGGCAGGCTAATTTCCTTCATTTTAGGTTTTTGTTTATTTTCCTTTTCCTTTTCCTTTTCCTTTTTCTTTATTATTGGGTATGGGGGAATTTCCCAACTTTAGGGAATTTTGTTTACTTGTTGTTTGTGAACTAGTAGTTTTCTTTTTTACAGGAGGCAAAAGCTTAATTTCATCATATTTTGAAGAATAAGCATTACGAACATTTTCAATTGAAATGTTGTTTTCATTTGCAACCTTATCAATAGACTTAAATTTTTCATTTAACTTATTTGTGTCAATATTCAACTCTTTCACATCAAAAGAATAAATATATTGAACTGATTTTAAAAACACGAGACCACTGTCCGCCATTTTTTTATCAGTTAAAAATAAGCTTATTGGATCAGATTGCTCAACAACTTTAGGAGCTGGTGCTGGCATTGAAATGGGTCCTGGAGTTGGCTCAGGTTTACTACTACCAGAAAACATAATATATAACAAAAGAATAGCACTGAATCCTGCCAACCCGCAAATAATCTTAACAAGCGGTTTCTGCTTTTCCTTTAATTTATCTAAATCACTTTGAAGTTTGCGATTATTGTTTTGTCTGTCTGAAAGCTCAGCTCTTAATCTGGCAATATCATTTGAATCAACGCCCTTTGATTTTTCATCACCTTGACTTACTTTGGGAGTATTTGTTTTATTTTCTATAACAAGAGGTTCCGCATAGGGTATATATTGATTATTCTGTTCCCAATATATTGGGAATTTATTTTTCCCCCATTTATTCTGCGTTCTCTTTAGGTGCTCAAGATCCTCAGAAAAATATATATTATCTTGATTATTAGCACGATTATTTAATTTTATTGCATCAGAAAAAAGATCTTTAACATAAAAGGCTACTTGACCTTCGCTTCCATTAATTTTTAAAGTTGATGTATCTACTTTATCAATTAGGTTACCCTCATTCCTTGTTACAATGGCCTTCCATATTCTGTCGGCATCATCTTGAAAGTTACTTTTATTGAATTTAACTCCTTCAAGACTCAACTTTGCAAAATTATCTTTAGCTGCTCGAAGTAATGCCAAATTTTCGCGGGTTAAATCAATAGCTCTGTCTGATAGCAAACCGACACCATAAATGCTTCCAGCAATTCTGTTACCACTGTATGCCTGAGCAAATGAATATAGTTTTAATAAGCAATAGTTAGTACCTTGAGCGGTGAAAAAATAACGAGATAAAATTTCTTTGTTTTTGACTTCATCCACAGTAAAAACCTTTGATTCCAATGAATCAAAATCCCTAATAACTGAATTAAAATTGTGAATTGGATTATCACGATCATAATAACAAGTTGTAAAATCCTGCGATTTACCAAAAAATATGATATTCATGCTCATTTCTTATCCGAATAATTTTTCCCAAAAAGTTTTGTGATCTAAATTTTTATTGGTGCAAATCTGGTATAGTTTTTTCCAGAACCGTGAAGGATACTCGAAATTAATTCGAACTATTTCTTGGATCTGAACTCCATCAATCTTGCTTTCAAGAAGTTTTCCTATAGAATATTCTCCCCAAACTACTGTTGAGTTTTTTACATAATTGTATATTGAAGGGCGTTTTTCTCTTATGTATGTTTCCACATCAAGCCCAGCATTAGAATTCTTGTCCCATTGAGAAACAACAATAAAAAACTTTGAGTTGTTTAATAATTCTGGCTGATTTTGTTTAATGTAATTCAAGAAATCGTAATGAAGTGCATCTTCACGATCATGAGCATTCTGAGCAGATTCATCATCCTTTCGGGGTGGTTCGAATGGAGTAATTAAAATAAAGACTATTGGTGAGTTATCTATTTTCACCCCATTAAACACTGCATTAATTTTATCTGTAAAAACAGAACCTTCGCTAGTTTTTATTCCCTTAATATCCTCTCCTGCAAGATCTAAAAATGCGAGATTCAGTTGGGGTAGTTTTGACTTTGCTGGATGAATATCAATACCAATAAGGTCTAAGGAGCCTTTTTCTGTAGATTGGTATAGTTTCCCTTGGCCTAAATATTCTACCATTTGATCTGCTGCAAGACGGCCTTTGTCAAACGGGAAGTCATTTACTAGGTTCGTTCTGAAAAGTGTATCTTCTCCTTTACGAGCATAATACATCAATGACGATAGCAGTAATGATTTACCTGCCTGGGGAAATCCAATTGGAATTGCCAAAACTCGTTTTTGAGCACCGAATTCAGTAAACACTCTGGCTATATCATGAACCGTTAATTCTGATAAAAAACCTTTTCTAGATGGCGCTTTGTTTGAATCTGAAGGCTTACTATTGCTTTCTTCTATGTCTAAGTCAATATTCATTTCTCTTAAATTAATTTTTGTTGAAGATTTTAAAAACTAGTTGGTTTTACTCTGCCTTGCAATGATTTACTATCTGGCTCATCTCCTTTTTTACGTAGGAGTAGATATAAAGCAAGAGGAACAACCAAGTCAATGAAAAGACAAAGGATGATGATTGCCCATGTGCTGATTTGATTTATTCTTCTACCAATAGTGATAAATGTATTTTGAATTTCGCCAATTCTACTTGCATTCGGATAGATATCTTTAGAGAGGATATTAAGTACTTTAGAACCCTTGCCTTCATTAATATTGATTACTCCACTATTTATTTTCTCAACAGCGTCTTTAATAATGATTACATTTTTATTGCTTTTGATTGAATCTAGAGGAACAATTATCTCACTAATTGCTATGTTTTTAAGAATAGGTAAAGTGTAATTTTGAAGCGAATCAAATATTTCAAGACCTTTTGCATACTCTAGAGTTTTGAGAACACCTTCTCCTGCATTAGCTAAAAGCCATCTTGAAACAGCTTCATCCATCTGTACTTTCCAATCTGCAATCTGTTTATCATTTAAGTTAATATCGTTTGGAGGTGGAATCCTCTCTCCTGATAATCTATTAAAGTCTAACAATGCTTCTTGAGCTTTAGATCCAAATCCATGGTTTGATTCAATTTGAAAAATAACTTGTTTTGCAGAAGCGGTTACTTGCTGATAAATACCTAATTTCTCATTTGAAAATTTTGTAACTCTTCCATGATAGTTATCGATTGTATCCTTGAGCGCAGAAGCCTCTTCTTTGATTAAGTTCCTGGCCATATATGCTGGATAGAAATAATTAAGATTACATACAAAAAATATGACACCACAAAGAATGTAAAACACAAGTGCCATTTTTCTTCCATTAATAGCAAACCAGTATGTAATAAGTAATAACATTAGAACTATACCGGCAATTACAAGCCCGCCCCATTCAGAACCAAATGGTTTCATTTCTTTCAATCCGAGATGTGTATGCCAAAAGCCAACGGCAAAAACGAATAAAGCCAATACCCAAGCTCCAATTTGAACAATAGGAGGAATTTTTTTTGTTGTTGTCATGTTTTAATTTTTGAAGTTCCAAATGTATATATTTATTTCAACTATCAAAAGATATTTTTTACTTGTCTTTCTGATAGGTATAGATGGTTTTAATTAGTGTCTGCTACAATATTTTTTTGAGCAGAATTAATATTACATTAGTCTCAACTTGCTATTGCTTCAATAAAAACAAAGATGGATTTTAATTAATCAATCTAAGGAATTTTTTTAATTCTAAATTTCAACACTGCATTACAATATATGCCAGCATCAATTGTTTTAGAAAATGTGGTGTATGAATTAGTTATTTCATTCCAAGGGAATTGATATTCTGCATCTTGCCAACAAAGTTCATTTACAATACTGCCATTATCGTCCCATTCATAAAGACATCCGGAAATTACTATTTTATGATTGTTTAGAGTTGAAATATTGTGTTCATATGGGCCAGCAGAAACTGTAAGAGTTTGTCCATCTGAAATCTCTGCTGTTGTGCTAGAACTGATAGTTCTTAATACATTTTCATTGTCCTTAATCTGAATATTGTAGGAAAATTCACCACCGCCTGTGTTGATTAATATTCCTTGATCACAATCTGAAATAATATCAAATCCATCAACTATAAATGAGAACTTTTGAGTATTTCCAGGATCAAATACACAATTCTCCTTAACAGTATACTCTAGGGCCTTTCCAAGTTTCACAGTTGAATTATCTGATGCATATTTAACAACATATGAAATTGGGGTACCTAGCGAATTTATTGAGAAATTTGCACCATTATTTAGATATTGAACAATACCATTCATTCCTTGAGTTGCTGCAAGAATAGCATTTGAAGCATTACCTCCAATAATGGATATTTCATATTCAGAATTTTCTAAGATGCTAGTTTCAGAATATTGCAACGTTCCTTCTACAGCTCCTAATGAAGCTTGAATGGCAGCAGTTAATTCCTGTTCAGTTGAAGTTGATGTTATCTTAGCTAATAACATACGACCGTATGTAACAGAGGATACATAACATAAGGGATTATCAGAGCTTACATTATTTGAAATGTCTTCAGATGTAACATCGACTCCAAAAAAATCAGATGGGTTTGCTGGAGCATTTATAGAGGCTGTATAATATGATTGTAAAAAATATAAATAAACACTATGTTTTAAATTGGTATTAGATATGGACATACTTGGACTAATCTTGCCATTTGCCCAAGCATAATCAATTCCTAAACTCAATAATCCTTGTTCAGTAGAGTAAGCTGCTGTTTTGTCAAAATAAATTTTGGCAATCGTTGGGATATTATTCTGAGAAACAAGATTCACTATTGCATTTGAAATGGATGCATTAGATGGTTCTTCAACATTAGCAGATAAACCATATTCATCTAATGTAACAGTTAATGGATTTCTATCGAAAGTTCCAATTGAAGCTAGTTCTCCATTTTTAACGTATTTGCCTTGTACAAGTGAGCCCGGAAATAAAGTGCCTGAATTTGGATTGAATGCAATAACATCTTCCATATTATTGGCGTAACTATATGTTTTCTCTTCACATGCATAACTAATATCATTCTCTGTTATTGTTATAGAGTTTGTACCCAAAAGAATTGGAGAATGAGGAGCAGGTGGGCTAGGTAGGTAAGGAGAGCTTACTATTATAGCATTTATTTCTTTATGCTCGGTTATTGACTCTTTTTTGCAACCCCAAAATGTGAGAAGGAAATAAAATGGAATTGTAAATTTATATAAGCTGTTTTTTATCCCGATTTTCATTTATTTTTTTTATGTGAATATGGTTCGTTTAGAACAACTGTTAAAGCAAATCTAATAAGTATTCTCTGAAAAAAAATCGCTGCTTGCAAAAATGAGGGAAATTAGCATTTGATTTTATGGTTTGTTGATTCGGTTCAGCTAACTAACTTATTATACAATACGTCAACATTTTATCGATTCAAATGTAAGTTATATATTAACAAACACCTAAATGTTTATTGATAGGTAAATTCATCCTATCTTCTTCCAAACAAAAAAGCAAACTGCAACTTATTTGCAGTTTGAGTGAGCTAAAATTTATTCAATTTTGAATGTAATAGTTGATGAATGCTAAGCCAATAAAGAAAAATTTAGTTTTTCAATTCTATCCAATTCATCAATCAGCCTATTTGTTAATAAGATAATCCCAAAATTAATTTCCGTTTTTACAATTTTGGAATTGCATTTTAATAGCTACAAAAACATGTCATCTTTACTATTTCGGAATCGTTCCATAGAACTATATAAAATAGATGATTATGTGTTTTCCGATCAGTCAAAGAAGCAAAGGCTTTTAGAAATAGCCAATGAACGAATGGAGCATTGTGATTCGCTCTTGGTTTTGAGTTCCGAGGGCAATGGCGGCAAACATCTTCTTTCCTCAACACTTAACCGAATGCTTGAAAATGAATAGGAGCATGTTTTTTCTGTGGTGATAATTACCGTGATTTAGCAAAAATGCCGGTTTCAGAATTTATTCAGTTGTGCACACCTTATAAATTTATTGTCTTTGATAATATTGAATATGGATGTTCAAAACCCAATCAATATTTGTGGTTGAGCTTTGTATTTAAAGAATTGAAGAATTGTGGGAAGAAAACACTTGCAACGTATACCTTACTTGATGAAAAAGACTTGCAAGTTCTCGATTTCATCCAGGCATGCAGTCATGAACTTTTTTATTCCTTAAGCGATCCTGCGATCTATTCCGAACTTGCTAGACGTTTATTCAAAGAAGCAGATTATAAAAATGTACCTGAAGAACTAATTCATCGATTCGCATCTAATACAACCATAAGTGTTCGTGAATTAAAAGGTTTGTATATTAGCTACTTTGCATATGAATACTCGATGAGGGTAGGTATTAAGTATCAATAATTTTTCCTCAACTCCCAAAATCATCATCAACCTGCTCAATCGGTTTAAGTATCTCTTTGATTGGAATCAGGGTTATACCATATATGACTTAACGTTTCGCGCAGGCGCCGTTTTTTCAATGGCGGTTGTTCCCTTTTATAGCCCGAGGTTGATTATATCCGATCCTGTTTGCACTCTTTAACTAAGAGCTTATTTCTACAGAAAAGATATTGCAAAATGGATTATTTGAAGTTATTGCTTAATAATTATTTACACACAAAGGATACCTTCAATTGAGCGAGATCGTTTTAAACGATTCCATAATTGTTCAATAGTGTCAATCGACTTACAATCCATCAAGAACCGCGGTTAGATCTGAATCGCTTATTTGACTGAGTATGATGTTGATTGATTGTGAATTGTTGATGGTTAACTCATTATAGTATCTAAAAAGATTCCCGCTTGCATCCTGCGCAATTGCCACAATTTTAGTGAGTGTTCCGTTTGGAATAATTCCCAACGACTGATTGTATGCCTGCATCACCGTTTTCGTAGCTGGCAAGTAAGCAAAAATGGCCACATTGGTTAAATCATCAACCTCGGAGGTGAATGTTACGGTTGCTCCACTCGTTGTGCCTGCAAGGCGATCGCAATTAATCCATCCCAATCGTTCAATCATTGCAGTATATCCAATTGTATCGGCCCCCCAAATCGGATTTTCGATTTGCGTAACGCCGAGCGAACCGAGGTCATCTGTCCAGTCGATAATGTTATTGTTTTCAAACCCATAGAATACGCGCATGTAATCAACTTGCGTTATACTTTCAGGCATAGTCACTTTATAGGCACATCCCGGCCGCAGCGATAATTCGGTTCCATCTTTAAAGGCGCGCAGTCTAATTTCGCCCTCGGTTTCTAAAATTCTGTTCGACGATACCGTAGGCATTCTGTAATATATCATGTCCTTCGGAGTGTAAAGCTCTACCAGTTTTACATTGAATGGGAATGCGATTGTGTCACCATTGGGCAGCTTCAGGCAGTTTTTAGTGCCCCAGATTAATGTGCCTTGATTGCCGACTATAGGGCCTGTGCCATTCGTATCGATGAGAAAGTCCTGTTCGGGTTGTTTTTTTGAATCGAGGTAAGCATTTGGCGATTGATACTCGTTTAATTCATCGCGCTCGTCAATTCTATCTTTAGAACACGAAAACAGCATAAGGCCTGAAATAAGTGCGAAAGTTATTACGAAATAATTTTGAAAATTTTTCATGATTATAGATTTACACGTTAACGATATGCAGGACAATCTTCCGCTTTTTTTGATTTCCCTGAACGGCCTTTACACCCGAAGATATACAATAAACCAGCATTTAAATGGGTTTCTCTGAATTTTAGATTGTAGCGATATTCAGCAAAAAAACGTAGGCATTTTTGTCCCGATATCCCAATTCCACCCTCAAAGTTCCAATTATTAGGCTGTGCATCTGGCAGGGCAGAGGCGTCGTAGCTAATCCATCGGTTGAAGCCGCCATGCGCGAGTCCGTAAACATTAAACAAACGTGTGCGTGCAAATTTGGCTTCCAATGAAAGTCCGCCCGTAATTTCATGAACCTTGTTGAAAGGAAAGAAATACGAAACCTGTGGGCTAATACTTATGACTTTATTGGGAAAAACAACACCGCGTATTCCCGCACCAACACTCTCTGTTTGAAAATTATACAAGCCCGATGCCCCGAGTCCGAAATTTTGAGCCAGACTTTCAGTTGCCGCGCCGCACAAAAGAAGAAAGACCGCAAACAAGATACGATTCATAATAAATTTAGATTAGGACAAGATGCTGAAAAATACATTCGATTTATAAACGAAAATAATTTTTAAAATTTTGCTACCATTGAACTTGAACATTGCAAGCGATTTATTTCCTGATTTTATTCTATGTTAAAATTTTAATTATGTTAAAGAACTTTCAATTTCCGAAAGGGTAAGCCCCTCATGTTACAAATCTGTTACAATTAGGTAAAATAAAAAAGGGTCGCATTGCTGCAACCCTTGTTATTATTGGGTGGTCCTGCAGGGAGTCGAACCCCGAACCTCCTGATCCGTAGTCAGGTGCTCTATCCAATTAAGCTACAGAACCATTATTGAGGGCGCAAATATACGTCCTTTGAGTTGTTGTGCAAGGAATTGTAGAAAAAAATTATTCGGTTGATTGTTAGTTTACTAATTTACTAATGAATCTCGGCTGATAGTCCTCTCGATAATAATGCACTTGCACGGGGCTCTAATTCTTCCCAAGATCCCGTTTTGACAGAACATTTTCCAGAATAATGAATGATAAACGCACATTGTTCAGCTTGCAATGGATTGTGGTTGCATATTTCTACCAACCAGGCAATCACATTATCAAACGTATTTACATCATCATTAAATACAACCAATTGCCGTTCTTCAACTTCTAGCAATAAGGTGTCGCTTTCTTCGAATTCTTGAAAATGGGTAGCGTTTTTCATTAGGTCGTTTATTTATTTCAAAATTAATTTATATTAATTCAAATAACAAATACAAATTTAGATTTCTAGAGACATACCTTTAAAAAGACTTATCTGTTTTTAAAATTTGCTGTATAAACCGCTCATCTTCTGTTTTAATTACAACTAAGTAAATACCCGCATTCAGTTGAGATAGATCTAGTTGTTGTTCTGATTTTGTTTCATTCAACTTTATCGTAAACAATAAATTACCTATAATGTCATACAAAGAAACCTGAGTTAGATTATGTCCTTTGGGATTTTTTACTTTCACCCAATCAGTTGCTGGATTTGGGAAAATCTCTATTCCTGAAATATGTAAATCATCCATTGATAAAGAGCCAACATTTATCTCAAAATAACAGGTGTCAGAATTTCCGTTTTGATCTTCTACATAAATTGAAACTTCGTTAATACCAGGTGATAATTGAGTTCCAGCTGGGGGAGTTTGTGTTATGTTTGACATTATTGGCGAACAATTATCAGTTATGGATACAATTCCTGTGGATATATAATCTGGAAGGAAATAATTTTCTCCAACCATCAATGTTGTGTCCTGAATAACTGGACAAGTTATTACTGGGGCCAATAAATCAACCACCGTAATAATCGCGTTACAAGTAGCTGAATTGCCCGAGGAATCAATCACAGTTAGAACAACAGGATTTGCACCTAGATCGCTGCATGTGAAAGTTGTATCCAAACTCAATGTGAAAAATCCGCTATCATCCGAAGAGCCAGACCCAACAAGACTTGGAGAAAAAATAGCAGTGCCACTTTCGTCCAATTCTACTGTGATATTCTCACAAACTGCAACTGGGGGCACATTATCTTGATAATGAATTTGAAAATACAGGTCAATATTATCTTCGAAACCACTTTCATAAACAGGACTTCCAAGCAAAAGTACTTTTGTCTGTCCACCAGCGTATGGATTTGTATCAATAGCACCAAAATATGCTGAACCTGTAAGATCTCGAAGAATGAAAGCATACTCATTTCCACTTGTTAAAAAAATAGGTGTAGGCAGAGTAATGAGCAAAGTATTCAACTCATTTTGC
Source organism: Bacteroidia bacterium (assembly GCA_964201695.1). Classification (GTDB taxonomy): domain Bacteria; phylum Bacteroidota; class Bacteroidia; order M30B66; family M30B66; genus CALQRR01. The sequence goes on from CAXNGM010000010.1 coordinate 14,216, forward strand.
TGACCAATAGTAACAATCACTGAATCCAGGGGATTGTCAGGATTTACGCCTTCGTACAACGTTAGCATTATATCACCTGCAATTATATTGTATCCAGTTGCTATTGTAATTGCTTCTATGTTTCCTGAACATGTAGCAACAAAACTCTGCCCGAGAGATATGGAAACTTCAGTAGAGTTTATATCTGTATAATAGCTAATCAAATCTTGGGTTATATTACTTGCTGGACCACATTGTGCAAAGACAACGCTGGCTTGATGGGTTATACTCAAAATAAAAACACATAATAATTTTCTCATAATGAACAATTTAGATTTTGTGCAATGATACACAAAACAAACTAAGATTATTTACGATTCTTTATATGCATATGATTTTCAATTTTAATCTTCTAAATTTTGGGTTTGCTTCCTCATTCATTTCATGGAAAAAAATCACATATTATTAAATCATTTAATTTTCATTAAACATCCTATCAATTTATATGTTTGCTGTATCTTGAACCGCCATGGAAGGATTTCGATTTTCACGATTTGAAGCAGAAAAGGACCAAGATCCATTTCAACGACTTTTGAAATTATTCAAGGAGGTATTACTCCATGCCTCTGGCGAAGTGGACGAAGCGCTCAATTGGATGAATGAACTCGATCGTAAATACAACCTTACCGACGATGATTACGGCATGGGCGATTTCATCGAAGATTTGAAACGGAAAGGATATTTGAATGATGATCCTGAACGCGGACTCTCGGTGAGCCCCAAAACAGAACGTGAAATGCGCCGAGATTCTTTGGAACAGATTTTTGGAAAGCTAAAAAAAGGTTCTCGCGGAAATCACGGAACGCGATTTAGTGGTCAAGGCGATGAACCAGGAACCGACCGACGTGCTTTCGAATTCGGCGATTCTATCGAAAATATTTCTTTGACTGATAGCATTCGTAATTCCCAAGTAAATCATGGAATCGGCGATTTTTATCTCGAAGAACGCGACCTTGAAGTTGTTGAACAAGAGTATAAAACCCAAACATCAACGGTGCTGATGATTGATATTTCGCATTCCATGATTTTGTATGGCGAAGATCGCATCACTCCAGCAAAAAGAGTGGCATTGGCCATGGCGGAGCTCCTGCGGATTAAATATCCCAAAGACACACTCGATGTTATTGTCTTTGGAAATGATGCCTGGCAAATTCAAGTGAAAGATATTCCTTATTTGCAAGTTGGTCCATACCACACCAATACAGTTGCGGGTTTGGAATTAGCGATGGACCTTTTGAGAAGAAGGAAAAATCCCAACAAGCAAATCTTTATGATTACCGATGGTAAGCCCACTTGCCTCAAAGAAGGCGATGGTTATTACAAGAATTCGAACGGATTGGATCGGAAAATTGTCAATAAAACTTTGGGATTAGCAGCACAATGTAGACGATTGAAAATACCGGTAACTACGTTTATGTTGGCAAGCGATTCTTGGTTGCAAGACTTTGTTAAAGAATTTACTGAAACGAATGGAGGAAGAGCATTTTACACCGGACTGAAAGGTTTGGGTGATCTTGTTTTTTCCGATTACGAAAAAAATAGATCAAGAAAAATACGATAAGAAAGATGGATAAGTTGATAAAGTTAAAAACATTTGGGGAGCTTAAAAAAGCCGGATACATTGCACAAAGCATTAAAGATGAGCTTCGTAACAACCTCATTCAGAAGATTAAAAACAATGAGAATGTTTTTGAAGGAATTTTAGGCTACGAAAAAACCGTAATTCCCGAAATTCAGCGTGCAATTCTTTCTCGTCACAACATCAATTTGTTGGGTTTGCGTGGACAAGCAAAAACGCGTATTGCTCGTCAAATGACAGACTTGTTGGATGAGTTCATTCCAATTATTGCAGGATCTGAAATCAACGACGATCCATTTGGACCTATTTCACACTTTGGTCGTGAAACTTTAGCGATTCATGGCGATGATACTCCGATTCATTGGATGCATCGTTCTGAGCGATTTGTAGAGAAATTAGCAACACCTGATGTAACTGTTGCCGATTTAATTGGCGATATCGATCCCATCAAAGCGGCCAATATGAAAATATCCTATGCCGACGAACGTGCGATTCATTTTGGATTAATTCCTCGATCGAACCGGTGCATTTTTGTTATTAACGAATTGCCCGATTTGCAAGCCCGTATTCAAGTTGCACTATTCAACATTTTACAAGAAGGCGATATTCAAATTCGTGGATTTAGAATGCGCTTGCCACTCGATTTACAATTTGTGTTCACTGCAAACCCTGAAGATTATACCAATCGTGGAAGTATTGTAACGCCTCTTAAAGACCGAATTCAAAGTCAAATTGTTACGCATTATCCCAAGAGCATTGATATTGCAAAGAAAATTACCCAGCAAGAAGCACATTTGCCACAATCTCAACTTGACATGGTTGCAGTTCCAGAACTTTTGCGCGATTTAATTGAGCAGATTAGTTTCGAGGCGCGAACTTCAGAATTTGTAGATGCAAAAAGTGGAGTTTCGGCGCGTTTAAGTATTTCAGCGTTTGAAAATATGGTGAGTAGTGCCGAACGTAGAGTTCTAATAAATGGAGAAACAAAAACCATTGCTAGAATTAGCGATTTGTTTGGTGCAATTTCGGCAATCAATGGAAAAATTGAATTGGTGTACGAAGGTGAACAAGAAGGCCCAGTTAATGTGGCGCAATTCCTCATTGCCAAAGCCATTCGAACCTTATTCATAAATTATTTTCCTGACCCAGAGCGATTCAGACGAAAAAAAGAAAATAATCCCTACGAAACTATTTTAAACTGGTTCAACAATAATAATGAAGTGGATATGTTGCTCGAAGAATCGGCTTTGCAATATGCCCGCAAATTAAAATCGGTAGATGGTTTAAAATCAATTGTTGATCAGTATTATAAAAGCTTACCCGAAACAGATCGCATTTTATTGATGGAATTTGTGTTGTATGGACTTGCATCCTATTCTCAATTAAATCGTCTAGCATTGGATAGCGGGATGTTGTTTAAAGATTTGTTTAATTCCGTTTTTACTTCCGGCGATATGGGAGACGATGGGTTTGGGGATAATTAACAGTTGAATTATAAATTGAAAATCAATTGTTCAAAGAATTTTAGTTGTTGAATGATTTTGATTTAACTAGACTCATGAATTTCGGAGTCGAAATAAGGATAATTTTAATAAAGCACTCATTGATTCAAAGAATTCAATGGGTGCTTTTTTGCTTATTGAATAATATTGATTGAGAAAGCGAATTGTTGGATTAAAAAATTCGGCAAAATAAAAATCAGCGCCTTTTTTTGGCGTAGCCCACAATTATTTTTGTCTTCTTTCTTATCAGAATTGATTGTTATTCCTCATTAGAGGTACTAATTCAAGCATTTTAAAATCGAATTGCAAAAAAATATTTTCATCGTGTATACTAAAATAACAAAATTCTCGTGTTTAGTAAATTCTAAAAATATTGTGTGTAATACGATTAATAATGATTAATCAGTTGGCTTATATTATTTATAATCAAGCAATTTAAACCACACCATTATGAAAAACCCAAGCAGTGAATTAGTGTCGAAAATGAAATTGCTTAATGATGTAAAAGAGCAGTTGAAATGTGAATATGCAGGAATTGATCGAGTAATTGATGAATTCATGACAGCTGTTTGTCCTTGGTTTATCTTTCCAGATTTGCAGGATCGTCCAGTGGTTGTTAATTTATGGGGCCTTACTGGAACCGGGAAATCATCTTTGGTGAAACGATTTACGGAACTCATCCAAATGCAACATTACTTTCACTTTGATTTGGGTGAAGTAAACGACAATAAGTTATCTATCCGAAACCAGTTGGAAGATATTCATGAATATCGTAACGGATTGCCATTGATCATTGGGCTTGATGAATTTCAACATGCTCGTTCAATTAACGAAAATGGAGAAGAATTAATTAGTGCTCCATTGCGAATTGTTTGGGATTTGTTAGATAGTGGTGAATTTCAATTGATACGCTATGAAGTTCATTTTTCATACGAAATCATCGAATTTATTAAGGCATTCCGAATTGCATTAAACAGAGGTATTGTTGTTAAAAACGGAAAAGTAGTTCAAGGCATTGATGTTTTCGATAAATGTATGGATGAGAATTGGTCGAGCTACAAAAAGACTGCCCGTTCTCGATCAAAATCAACTGTATCCAAAGAAAAGAATCTTTTTCAGGATGATTTTATTGAAAGTTTATACGATGTTACAAAACACCTATTCGAGAATCGAATTTCATTTATTGATCAATTATTTTCTTTCGATGGACCAGATACTATTATCTATTTGGAACGCGTATATGAAGGATTATTTCGTCCTGTAACAGTTAACTGTACTAAAGCACTGATAATTGTCATGGGGAATTTGGATGAGGCATATCAGATGAGCAGTAATTACAATCCAGATATGTCGGCTGATGAATTCCACAGACAATCCTTACAAATCAATATAACGCATATTAAGAAGGTTTTACGGAAGCGATTTCGGAATGAACAAATTGCCAGATTGGGAAATATTCATATTATTTATCCTGCATTAAATGAAGCATCCTTTCGGAAAATAATTCAAATGGAATTAAATAAAATTCGTAATAATTATGTGAAAAAACTGGAACTGAATTTTATTTTCGACGAAAGTATTGAGGAAATTCTATACAGAGA
>CAXNGM010000011.1:0-18160 GCA_964201695.1 Bacteroidia bacterium
GAGATCTTCTTGATCCCAGCTCGATTTCGCATGGCGAACAACGTATAGTGTTTTCATGCTGTTTTCAATAATTGCAATGTTAAGTAAAAATTAAGCCTTACTTCAAAGAATTAGAAAATTTAACATTCGAAAATCGGAATCAACGTTTCATAAAAATATCTCCCCAGCAAATCATTTCCCATGTTTTTTTACTTTCATTCAACCGTTCTGCAAACCGCGATTGTGCGTGAATACGGTAGGTGTATCGGATACGTCTGATCTCCCCGCCAGCAGTTACAATTGCCGTTAAATAAGGATTTTCAACATCGGGCTCACCGCGAAAAGAAATTGAAATACTCGTGTCAACTTTTTCTTCATTTTCAAAATAATAATTGGGATGTTCTTTTACATCTTGAATGAAAGATTGGATTTCGGGGAATTTTAAAATGGTATCGCGATAAAACGTTGGTGCCGCAAAGGGAAATGGCAATTCAAATTTATTCTCCGATGCCGAAACCAACAACTCGGCCATTTTGTTTTTTAATGACGCATTGCTTAATGGGATGTTATTGGCGATGAACGAAAAGGCAATCCAGTGATTGTTTTGATCGAAAAAGTAACCTGCATAAGCTCTTACCTTATTTAAACTTCCTGTTTTTGCTCGAAGCTGATTTACTTTCGGGAAATTCTTCATGGTTCCTTCTTCACCTGCTTTTGGCAAAGATTGGAGGAAATATGGGAAGCGCGTAGCTTTGGTCTGGCTTCGTAAAAACTGACTTTGAAAGGAGGTGCAGATCGAATTGTTTCTCGATAAACCGCAGCCATCAACCAAATGCATTGCAGAATCTGAATAGGGCTTGTATTCGTTTAACTTCAATTCGAGCATTTTTCCAGTTGGGTAATCGGCTGATCCAATTTGATTAATCGCCAACTTTTTACCAATACATTCTGCAAATAAATTATTGCTTTTTTGGTTAGTTTCAAATACCAAATCGCTTAAAGGAGGTGAGTTGAATACCATCCAAATGGGTGCTGATATTGATTGTGAACTTTGTGTGTTTAATTCTCCATTGTGCTCAATACCAATGCTAGCGAGGTAATTTTTAAGTTCCAATCCAAATGCACGAGGCGGATCGGGCAATGCAGCTCGTTCTATATTAGGTTCACTACCTATCAATTGTGCTCCATCAGCAAATACGCGTTCCGAAAGCGGACTGCTGTATATGTATATATCGCGTTTTTCATAGGTATTCGATTTAACACTCGATTCAAGTTTTAGGTACTTTGCCCAAGTTGAAAGGATTTCAGCGCGAGATATATCATTGTAATTTTTTCCAGCAGTGAATCGAATTTCGAATTCATTCGATCGCCAATTTAGTCCCCATGCACCAGCTCCATAATAGTTACCGATGTCTTCCCAAGTCCAATTTCGAGGAATCACGGAGTGGTCATAAGGCCAAATAAATGGATCAATGATGATATTACCATTGATTTTCGAAATGCCCGAATCCTGCAACATTTTTCCAATTTTATACAATACTGAATCGCCCGAGAGTGCTCCCGCGATGCCGCTTCCAAAGGATGGATCACCATCGCCGCGTATTATAATATCACCTTGGAGCTCACCTTTTTTTATGCGCCCTTTCACTGAAAATTTGGTTTGAAATACATACGAAATTTCCAAGCTGTTAATGGCAATGGCTGTTGTAAATACCTTTTGGGTGGATGCCGGAATCATCATTTTTTTCTGATCGTGTGCATCGAGTTCCTGACCGGATTGAACATCCCGAAACGACCATGAAATTTGTCCTCGTTTTACAGCAGGATCTTCAAGTAAAGATTTTCTAGCTGAATTAAAGCGGTCTGTTGGTCTTTGATTTTGGGCAGTTAAGGACATTATGCATAGTAAGCATAAACAAACGAGCTTTAATTTTCGGAGATTTGACTTAGTTAACATCGTTCAAAAATAACTTTTTCATTGGTTTGATATACGGCTGTTCTTTCCTCTTATTTTTGTTTCATGGCAGGAAATTCCTTTGGAACTCTTTTTAAGCTTTCTAGCTTCGGCGAATCTCACGGAGTAGCTATTGGCGGTATGATTGATGGTTGTCCGTCGGGACTTATTATTGACTTAGAAGCCATTCAACATCAGCTTGATAGACGGAAACCTGGACAAAGCTCCATTACAACAGCACGAAAAGAATCGGATACAGTCCAGTTTTTATCAGGCATTTTCGAGGGAGTCACAATCGGAACACCCATTGGATTTATCATTCCAAATCAGGATCAACAATCTGCCGATTACTCTGAATTGAAAGACGTTTATCGTCCATCGCATGCCGATTATACATACGAAGCAAAATATGGAATACGAGATTATCGAGGTGGAGGAAGGTCTTCTGCTCGTGAAACGGCATGTCGGGTGGTTGCTGGAGCCATCGCATCGCAATTTTTGAAAACGAAACATATTCGAATTAGCGCTTTTGTTTCTCAAGTTGGAAATATCCAAAGTGAAATGCCTAACCAAATTCCATCTGAATCTCAAGTGGATGCAAGTATAGTTCGATGTCCCGATTTAATTGCAGCACCTCTCATGGAAGCGCATATTTTAGAAATGAAACATGCCGGCGACACCATTGGAGGAGTTATTACCTGTATGATTGAAGGCGTTCCCGCTGGATTGGGAGAACCTGTTTTCGATAAGCTTCACGCCGATCTCGGTAAGGCCATGTTGAGCATCAATGCCGTAAAAGGTTTTGAAATCGGTAGCGGGTTTTCGAGTGTGTCTATGCGTGGTTCGGCACATAACGATTCTTTTGACACGGATGATCAGGGAAAAATTAAAACCCAAACCAATCACTCGGGAGGCATTCAAGGTGGGATTTCGAATGGTGAAATTATTTGGTTCAAAGTTGCATTTAAACCGGTCGCTTCCATTGCAATGAAACAAGAAACACTGAATACTTCGCTCGAAAAAACACAGATTGAAATTCCCGGTAGACACGACCCTTGCGTTGTTCCAAGGGCGGTTCCTATTGTCGAATCGATGGCTGCTTTGGTTATTACCGATCATTTTCTTCGAGCCCAAGCAATAAACCCAAACATTTTAGGTTAATTTCCCTAATTTCATAGTATGCTAAAAAAGATTTTAAAATTCAGCGGGATCTTCCTATTGCTTCTATTTATTGTAGCACTTATACTTCCTTTTATTTTCAAAGATAAGATCATTGCAAAAGTGAAAGAAGAGGCCAATAAAAGCATCAATGCTAAACTTGATTTCACTGACTTAGATATTAGTTTTATTCGCAGTTTTCCAAATTGTAGCGTTGAGCTCGAAGGACTTTCTTTAATCGGAATGAATGAATTTAAATCCGACACACTGATTGCTGCAAAATCGCTTGGTATTACAACAGACATCCTCAGTATTATTAGTGGTAATGAAATTGGCATCAAGTCCATTTTCATAGACCAAGCGCGCATTCATCTAAAAGTTTTGAAAGACGGGAAAGCCAATTGGGACATTGCAAAACCTTCCAATACTCCCGAAACGCCATCTTCGGAACCATCAACATTTAAGGCAAAACTTCAGCATTATTCCATCAACTCAAGTCGGATTTGGTACGAAGATCAATCGATGAATTTTTCAACCATTGTAGATGGTCTTAATCACGAAGGTTCTGGCGATTTTACAGCAGATAACACCAAACTAGAAACCCAAACCACAATCGATTCGCTGGATATTAATTATGGAGGAATTGCCTATTTGAAACGCGCAAATATTGATTACAAAGCCGATTTCGATTTGGATTTGAAGAATTCTGTATACACTTTCAAGGAAAATGAATTGCGTGTAAATAATCTCGCTTTGAAATTTGCCGGTTCGGTGAAAATGCCTGCCAACGATATCACCATGGATATTACCTATGAGGCATTGAAAAACAAAGTGAAGAATTTTATCTCCATCGTTCCAGGAGCATTTACAAAGGATTTCGAAAATGTAAAATCATCAGGAAAATTGGCATTTAACGGATTTGTGAAAGGGGTTTACAATGAGAAATCTATTCCGGGATTTGGCTTTAATCTTCAAATCGAAAATGGCTCGATTCAATATCCTGGATTGCCACGTGCAATAAGTAATATGCAAGTGAATACAAGCATAACATGCCCAGGTGTTGATATAGATAAAACCCAAATTAATGTTTCCCGATTGCATGTCGACTTAGGGCAATTTCCGATTGATGCCCGCATACAAGTTAGCTCACCCGTTTCCGATCCAAATATCGATGCCTCCGTTAAAGGACGTGTTGATTTGAGCACACTCAAAGACCTCATGCCGCTAGAAGCGGGAACACGAATGAATGGAATAGTTTCGGCGGATGTAAATATGAAAGGCCGCATGTCGTCGATTGATAAAGGTCAATACGAGCAATTTGCCGCAACGGGAACTGCCGCATTGGAGCGATTTAATTATGCATCCAAAGACCTTCCTCAAGAAGTCTTGATCAGCAAAGCAGCTTTAACATTCAATCCGAAATCGGCAGAGTTGAGCCAGTTTGATATGACGATTGGTAAAAGCGATGTGCATGCAAGTGGAAGTTTAGAAAACTACATTGCTTATGTGATGCGAAATCAAGCAATCAAAGGGAATTTGAATTTGAGCAGTCGTTTCTTGGATGCGAATCCATTTATGACAACCGAAACAGCAAGTACAACAAATACAAGTTCGTCGCAACCAGCCGATGTTGCAGGTTACATTCGGGTTCCTTCCAATATTGACTTCACGATAAAAGCAAACCTGCAAACTTTGCTTTACGACAATATGCGTTTGGAACAAGTGAACGGAACTATGTTGGTGCGCAATGAAGAAGTGAAATTGGAAGGATTGAAAATGAACACCCTTGGAGGTTCAATAACTATGGGAGGTTTATATGAAACACGCAGCGAAACTGGACCTTCGGTGGCATTTCAATTTGACATGAACGCATTGAATGTTAAGGAAACAGCCAAGACATTTTCAACAGTGAAACAATTGGCTCCCATCGCAGAACACACCAATGGAACGGTTTCGGTTAGCGGATTTAATTTCTCGTGCAAAGCAGATAAAGCCTTTAATCCTGATATGAAAACGGTGAATGGAAGCGGAACTTTGAAGACCTCTGCGCTCGAAATTGAAGGATTTGAGATGATTAAGAAAATTGCCACTGCATTGAAAATGGATAAACTCAAGAAATGGAAAATGGAATCGATTCAAGCTTCATTCACCATTGAAAAAGGCAATGTAACGGTGAAGCCATTCAAAACAAAAGTAGGCAACTACACCGCCGAAATTGGTGGGCAGAACGGATTAGATAAAAGCATCAATTATGCAATTAATTTGGAAATTCCTCGTGCCGAATTTGGTGGAGCGGCAAACGGGATTTTAAATGGAATGCTTGCAAAAGCAAGTTCAAACGGGATAAAAGCAGAAATTGGCGATGTAATTCCAATCGCGATAAAAATAACGGGCACGTTCGCCGATCCGAAAGTAAGCACCGACATTCGGAATCAGGCCAACAATGCCATGAACGATTTGAAAAAACAAGCCGAACAGCGTTTGAAAGAAGAAGCCGAACGGCAGAAAAAAGAATTGCTAGACAAAGCCAATGCAGAAAAAGATCGCTTGAAGAAAGAGGCCGAAAATAGAATCAATCAAGAAAAAGACAAATTGAAATCGGAAGCAGAAAAAGCGAAAGCCGAAGCCGAACGAAGAGCAAAGGAAGAGGCTGAAAAGGTGAAGAAAAAAGCTGCCGACGAAGCAAAAAAAGGGTTAGATAAATTCCTTAAAGGCAAATAAAAGGTGATTGTAAAAAAGCTGCTGACTTTTCATTTCATTGTTTTATTCTGTGTGTGTTTAAGCGCACAGGAAAAGGAAGATACATGTCCTCTTTCTGATAATAAAAAAGCACGCAAATTATACGAAAAAGCTTTGGATGTTGCTCGAACAAATAAGAATGAAGCACGGGCTTTGCTTACAGAAGCTCTCGAATTGGATCCTGACTTTGCACGAGCCAACTATGTTCTCGCCGATATTCTCATTAAAAGCAAGAAGAACTCAGAAGCAGAACCGTTCTTAAAAAAATGCGCTGCCATTTGTCCTGATTTAGATCCTTTGTTATTTTACAAATTAGGAAGTATTCAATTTGCTGCTAAAAATTACAGAGATGCACAAAACAATCTCAGTAAGTTTTTGGATTCAAAAGCAGGGAAGGAAAAGGAACGAAGCGATGCTCGGGAACAACTGTTGGCTTCCACTTTTTTTGTAGAAGGATTTGCCAAGCCAGTTCCATTTAATCCAAAACCATTAAACTCGATTTCGACCGAAGCAGATGAATATTTGCCGATTATCACAGCCGATAATAAACGAGCTTATTTTACTAGAAGGACATTTGAGAAGGATAAATTTACTGGAGGAATTAACACCGACGTTAAATCGGTTGAGCGTTTTAGTTGGAGCAATGTTCAGGGTGATACTGCTTTTGAAGTAGGTCAGCCGATGCCACCTCCATTCAATAAAAACTCTAACGAAGGTGGTGCAAGTCTATCGGCCGATAATCGCATTTTATTCTATACGATTTGCAAAAAAGAAGGAGCCGAATTACTCAATTGCGATTTATGGTATTCGGTTTTTGGGAAGGATTCTTGGTCGGAAATTAAAAATGCCGGAGCTTCTATAAACGGAAAAAACTCCTGGGATTCTCAACCTTCTCTTTCGGCAGATGGAAAAACACTTTATTTTTCGAGCAATCGCCCAGGTGGAATTGGCGAATTAGACATCTGGAAATCGGTAAAAGATAAAGACGGAAATTGGGGAGCACCTGAAAATCTAGGTCCTGAAATTAATACGCCCGCAAGTGAGAAATCTCCCTTTTTTCATTCCGATGGACAAACGCTTTACTTCTCATCAACAGGTCATTTGGGTTATGGTAGTTATGATATTTTCTTTGCCAAACTCGATAAAGAAACAGGCTGGCAAAAACCCAAGAACATTGGTTATCCAATCAATTCAGAGAAAGACGATTTAGGTTTCTTTGTGAGCACCGATGGAAAAACCGGCTATTTCGCTTCCGATAAATTGAAAGGTTTGGGTGGTTGGGATGTTTATGCATTTGACCTTTACAAAGAAGCAAGACCGGAGCGCGTTTTCTTTCTAAGTGGGGAACTGAAAGATGAAAATAACAATATTGTAACCGATGGTCGTGTTGAAATTCAAAATGTGCGAACCAAAGAAATTACCTCCATTGATGTTGACACGTTAACGGGGAAATATGTTGCTGTAATGGCTTTTAACGAAGATCATATTGTTACCGTTAAGCAAAAAGGTAAGGCCTTTTCGAGTGAATATCTTTCGGTGGCCGATTCTTCACTAAACAAACCGAAAAAGATGGACATGCAGGTGGATGAAATTAAGGTGGGGAAAGCTTATAAAATCAACAACCTAAGTTTCGGAGTGAATTCAGCAGACTTTACTGCTCAAACCATATTCATTATTCAAGAGCTTGCTGTTTTCCTTAAAGAAAATCCAACCATCCACATTGCCGTTCATGGACACACAGATAATGTTGGAGATCCAACTCTGAATTTGAAATTGTCGAACGAACGCGCCAAACGTGTTTATGATATTCTTTTAATGGAAGGAATTTCCAGTAATCGTCTGATTTGGAAAGGTTTCGGAATGACGAAACCCAAAGCTTCCAATTTAACCGAGAAAGGCAAGGCAATGAACCGCCGGACGGAATTTGTGATTACAGAAAAATAAACAATTGTCAATTACGAATTAACAATTACGGATTACGGGTTAAAGATTACTAATTAAGGATTATCAATTTAGCATTCGTAATTCGTAATTAAAAATTTGTAATTCGTAATTATTTTTTGGTTGAAATTTTAAAGAAGTATTACTGCTAATTTTTAATTCTAAACTTAATCCTATGAAAGCTCCTAAAATACTCGCTTTGGTTTTTGCTTTAAGTTACTTTAATGTAAACTCCCAAATATATTATCCTGCACCGGATAATTATGATGAAAATGATCCAAAAACTCATTTATATGATGATGGTAAAGGAAATGTAATTACATGGGATAAGCTTCCAAAATATAAACAAGATATTCAGTTAATTAACTTTTCCCCATATAAACCTCTGAGCCTAGCAATTCTAAACAAAATAGGATTTGCCAAACAACCAACAATCTTATATTTTTATTCCCCATTTTGTGGTGCATGTAAACCGGTCACTCCAGAAATTGAAAAATTAAAGAAAGGCAAAACAAAAGTTATTATGATGAATCAAGATGGAGATAATACTGAGTTATATGGTTTCTTTAAGAAACAAATTCAGTATTTGCCTACTATTTGGTTTATCAAAGCAGATGGAACTTATAAACAATTGATTGGAGGAGATGAAGGAGGAGAAGAAACTATATTTAAAATAAATAATTTTGTAAAAGGAATTTATTAAATAATACAATTGTCAATTGTCAATTACGGATTAAAGATTAACAATTACGAATTTTCAATTTAGATGTCATACTTGTCCATTCGTAATTCGTAATTTAAAATTCGTAATTAATCATTCGTAATTAATCATTCGTAATTAATCATTCGTAATTAAATTCAATTTTCCATACAATGATTGACCGATCATCACTGCCGGAAATTAAGTAGTTATTGTAGTTTGTCCAATACAATGAATTCACAGAATTTACATGTCCTTGGTGGAATTCATTGTCGATGCGAATGAGAAATTCAAGATTCTCAGAATCCCAGATTTTTATTGTTTTATCCCGGCTTGCCGTCGCAAATAGTTTCCCATCGGGATGAAAAGCGATGGAGTAAATGGCATAATTGTGTGCTGGAATTTGTTTGTGGAGTTTATAATCATTTTCCAAATCCCACACATTCAAATGCGCATCACGTGAGCCACTCAACAACCATCGTCCGTTAGGGTGGAAGCAAACCGTATTTACCGACATGGCATGTGCCTGCCATTCGTGCTTCAATTCAAGTGTATTGCTGTCAAAAATTCGGATGCTATTATCACCACAAGCAAGTGCAATGGAAGCATGTACTTTTGAATAATCGACGGCTCTGATTTTTGCATCACACAAAGCCATCGATTTAATGGAGTGAAAGTTCTGCACATCCCAACAAATAACATTACCATCGCCACCGCAGCTTATAATATGTTGTTGTTCGGCATTCCATAACAAGGAGAAAACACCTTTCGAATGCCCCAATAAATATCGCACTTCTGCGCGCTTTTCTAAATCAATGACATGAATTCCACCTTGGTCGTTTCCAACCAAAAGCAAATTATATTCATCAATTAAACAGGTGCAATAAATAACTCCGGGGGTTCGAGCTAATACATGTTCGGGTTTTAATTCATCGAGCGACCACTCAACAACCATCCGATCGCTCCCTGCAGAAAGGAAATGATTGTTTGATTTTCCATTGTTTATAGTATACACAGCGCCATCATGTCCTTTCAAATGCGCTACTTTCTGAACATCAACTTTCATCCTGCAATTTATTCAAATTAGAAATACCCTTTTTATTTTCATTCTCTTTTAACAGAATAAACTTAGCGTTAAAAATGATTGTCATTTTGTCACCTTTTCTAAGTGGCATATCCTTTGAAAACGGCCGGTGTCCTTTAAAACGTAATTGTATGTCAACCGGAAAAATCAATGTAAATACCGAAAACATTTTCCCCATTATTAAGAAATTTTTGTATTCCGATCACGAAATTTTCCTTCGCGAATTGGTATCGAATGCTGTTGATGCAAGCACCAAACTTCGCACACTTTCGTCGGCCGGAGAAGTTAAAGGCGAACTTGGCAACTTAGATATTGAAGTTCGTATTGATACAGAAAAGAAAACATTAACCATTTCCGATCGTGGTATCGGGATGACCGCTGAAGAGATTGATAAATACATCAATCAAATTGCCTTTTCGGGAGCAGAAGAATTCGTTGCTAAATACAAGGATAAACCAGAAACGAATGCCATCATCGGGCATTTTGGACTTGGATTTTACTCTTCGTTCATGGTGGCTTCGAACGTCGAAATCGTTTCGAAATCATTCAAGGATGACTCCGAAGCTGTTCGCTGGGAATGCGATGGAAGTCCCGATTTTACGCTTACAACAGCCGATCGTACCGAACGCGGAACGGATATCATTCTTCACATTGCCGAAGATTCGATGGAGTTTTTAGAAACGGCGCGTATTCAAACTTTGTTAGATAAGTATTGCAAATTTTTACCTGTTCCAATTCGTTTCAACGAGGAGCAAATCAATAATGTGCAACCTGCTTGGACGCTTAAACCCGTTGATTTAACAGATGAGGATTACAAATCGTTTTACAAAGAATTGTATCCATACTCGGAAGATCCATTGTTTCATATTCACCTGAATGTTGATTATCCTTTTAACTTAACAGGTGTTCTCTATTTTCCTCGTTTAAAGAAGAATTTCGAGGTTCAGAAAAATAAAATCCAATTATACAGCAACCAAGTTTTTGTAACCGATTCTGTTGAAGGTATTGTGCCCGATTTCTTAACACTGCTTCACGGAGTTCTCGATTCGCCCGATATTCCATTAAATGTTTCTCGTTCTTATTTGCAAAGCGATGGAAATGTAAAGAAGATTAGCAGCCACATTACCAAGAAAGTTGCCGATAAATTGGAAGAGCTTTTCAAGAATAATCGCGAAGATTTTGAATCGAAATGGGATGACATTCGCATGTTTATTCAATATGGAATGTTGAGCGATGACAAGTTCGCAGAACGAGGAATGAAGTTTAACTTGTTGAAAAATAAAGATGGTAAATTTTTCACCCACGAAGAATACCTTGAACATGTTCGTCCGGTGCAGACAGATAAAAATGAAACATTGATTTTATTATATGCTGCCAACCAAGCGGAACAACATACGTTTATCGATTCAGCTACCCAACGTGGTTATGATGTGCTTTTGATGGATAGTCCACTCGATTCGCATTTGGTTAACATGCTTGAAAGTAAATTGGAGAAAGTGCGTTTTGTGCGTGTTGATTCTGATACGGTAGATAAGCTCATCGAGAAAGATGAACCTGTAATTTCCAAATTGAATGATGAGGAACAAGAACGATTAAAACCACTTATCGAGAAGCAAGTAGAAGGTAAGATGTTGTCTGTTCAGTTACAGTCGATGAGTGAAACCGATTCACCTGTTCTCATTACACGTCCCGAATTTATGCGTCGAATGAAAGATATGTCTATTGCAGGTGGAGGAAATGCGTTTATGGCGGATATGCCCGATAGCGCCAATTTGGTTGTGAACATCAATCACCCATTAATTGGTCGCATTCTACAAACAGAAGATGCCGATAAGCAAGCAAACCTTATTCGTCAGGCAACCGATTTAGCGTTACTAGCTCAGAATATGTTGAAAGGCGAGGAGCTTACTCGTTTTATTCGTCGCAGTGTAGAACTTATCGATTAACTCATCGATTGATATTAATGAAAAAAAAATCCCGGTTTGAGAAATCAGATACCGGGATTTTTATTTTTTAACGGAAATTGAATCTGTATTTCTTGCAAATTCATTGATTCATAATCAAATTAAGCGGCCTTCCCTTTCCAATTGCGGTAAACCATAAATCCAATACCACCTAAAACCAAATAGGGAACCGACATTAAATAAAGAATACCAGAATTTAATCCACGCCCAACTGTTTTACCACCATTCTCAATATTCGATTCAACGGTTGCTTTACACATCGCACATTGAGCCGCAGCGGGTTCTTGAATAACACAGATGAAAAGTGCAATCATGATGAAGATAGAACGTAGATTTTTCATGCGATTGATAATTAATTATTGAGGGTAATATGGAGCAATCATCAAGTAAACAAGAACACCTGTTAGCGTAATATAAAGCCAGATTGGTAATGTAATACGTGCAATTTTTCGGTGTTTATCGAATTTCTCCGATAATGCCCTAACAAAGGTAATTAACACCAAGGGAATAATAGCGATGGAAAGCAGAATGTGTGAAGCCAAAATAAAATAATACACTTTTAGTTCTGTGCCGCTACCTGGATGTTTTGTTGTTTCGGTTGACAAATGAAACAAGACATAGAAAATCAGGAATACAAGGGAAAGCGCAATGGCTGAAGTCATAAGCATGCGATGAACTGCAATATTCTTCTTTTTAATGGCAATCAATCCTGCAACCAGAACTAGAAAAGTAGTTCCATTGATAATTGCATTCAAAAAGGGAAAAATATAATAATTGAAAGGTCCAAATACTTCAATTTTAGGAGCAACAGCTAAAATCCCAACCACTAAAGGAATTGCTACACCTGCAGCAATAATCCAGGGAGTATATTTCTTTTCGTTTGTTACTTCGGTCATCGAATGGGATTCACATTTTCTCTTCTTGCCGAATTGTATTCTGCAACCAATACTTTAATTTCATCAATCAATC
This sequence comes from Bacteroidia bacterium, assembly GCA_964201695.1. GTDB lineage: Bacteria > Bacteroidota > Bacteroidia > M30B66 > M30B66 > CALQRR01. The sequence continues at coordinate 12,489 of CAXNGM010000011.1, forward strand.
TCTTCACATCTTTCAAACTGGTGCCTTCGTATATTCCGCGGATATGTCGGTTGCGATCTATCAACAACATCATATCACTGTGTAAAAAACCACCGGGCGCTGTTGGGTCTTGCATCGCATTTACCAAAAATCCTTGAGAAGCTAAATCGTACAATGCTTTCTTATCACCAGTTAAAAAATACCACCTACTCGAATCGGCTTGTATCCTATTTGCAAATTCTTTGAGTTTTGCACTAGAATCTGTTTCGGGATCCACAGTAAACGAAACCAATTTGAAATCTTCTAATTTTTTAAAGTCATCCTGATTCTGCACTTTCTTCATGAGTGTTTGCATTGCGGGGCAGATGCTTGGGCATGAAGTGAAAAAGAAATTGGCGACATAAATCTTTCCTTCAAGATCTTTGTCTCCAAATGGCTTTCCATCCTGATCAATAAATTTGAATGCAGGAATACTGTGATATGTTGTGTCGCCTTCCTTTTCTCCTGGGATTTTCGGACCGAAATATCCCAATTTTTTGATATTATGTTTTCCTGTAGTTAGAACCAAATACGCAACAGATGGAACCATTAGGATTAACAGTAGGATGGCTATTTTTTTCACCTTACTTCAATAAGTCTTGAAAGTATTGAAGAATGTGCTCGCCTTCAAACAGACAGATGAAAATGAAATAGATAATTAATACCATTGGGAGTAAAATGGTTGTTCTCAAACTCTTTTTTTCATCACCTAAGTGCATAAAAACAAGAACAATGTATCCAGCTTTCACCAAAGTCATGATGATGTAAAACCATTTGATAAGCGTCCAAGTTCCGGGTGAGACGTGAGTTTTTGAAAAGTAAATACCCACAAGAACTTCTACAATGGTGATTACTGAAAGTAATGCAGTAACCAAAAGTATTTTTTTGCGAACGGCACGACTTTGTTCAGGTGTGCGAGGACCGTGACCGGCGCTGTATTCGAAAGATTGATCAACTATTTGTTCCATGATAACGTGATAGTGTTAATTGGTCAGAGAAGGTAAAAGAATGTAAATACGAAAACCCAAACAAGGTCTACAAAGTGCCAGTAAAGTCCAGCTTTTTCAACCATTTCATAGTGTCCACGTTTTTCGAAAACACCTGTATATGCTTGATACAAAATTATTGCATTAATCACCACTCCAGAAAATACGTGGAAACCATGGAATCCAGTAATGAAGAAGAAGAAATCGGCAAATGCAGTGTGTCCGTATTCATTGTATTGAAGGTTTGCTCCTTGTACAAGAATGTCCGTTGGAACACCATCTTTGATAACCGTTTTGATTACACCTTCGCTTCCAACGATGAAAGTATACCATTCCCAAGCTTGTGATCCAAGGAAGATTAATCCTCCAACCACTGTTAAACCTAGCCAAAAAATCACTCCTTTTTTATCATTGGAATGTCCTGCATCAACAGCGAGTACCATGGTAACGCTCGAAATGATGAGGATAAATGTCATCATACCTACATACAAAAGAGGTAAGTGAGCATGTGTAAATGGAAAGTGATGAAATACTTTTTCTACCAATGGCCAACTATCTGCATGCACATGACGCGCATAACCAAGAGAAATTAGTAATGTTGAAAAAGAAAATGCATCAGAGATGAGGAAAAACCACATCATCAGTTTTCCGTAACTCGCGCCGAAAGGAGAAGTTCCTCCTTCCCAAAGTTTCTTGTTAGAGATGTCTAGTGTTGCGTTTTGAGCCATGAATTGTAGATTCAGAATTTGGGTGCAAGTTTACCCAAAAATTCTTTTAAAAAAGAGCATTTTATCAGGAATTTCTTAATAACCTGTTTTTTTTATTGCATACACAGTAAAAAGATGAAAAGATAGACCCAAAGTCCGTCCAGAAAATGCCAGAAAATACCGCAATGACGCACACCTGCGAGATTTTTTGAGTTGTATTTGTTTTGGAAAGATTTTTTCAAAATTACAGCACAATAAATTAGTGCTGAAAAAATATGGGCCAAATGAACACCTGAAAGTATGTATAAAAAACTACCTGACGGATTAGATGTTTTCCCTGCAAAGTATATTCCTCCTTGGGTTAATTCACTCCATCCTAAAATCTGTGTTATGCAAAATCCGATTCCCAATAAAATTGTTAAGCCTAATGCATACGTTATTTGTTTGTATTGATCTTTTTTTGCAGCAATAAGCGCCCAATTAACCGAAGCACTCGAAGCCAAAATAAGTCCAGTACTTACCCAAAACATGGAAGGAAGAGTAAATTGCAACCAATTGCCATCCGCCTGACGAACAATATACGCCGATGTTAAACCTGCGAATAACATCACACTGCTAAAGATACCGATGTACAATAAACTTCGGTTTACTCGTTCGCGAAGTTCGATTTCTTCTTGAGTTGGGTTAGAAAGAGAATTCATAATGGTAGGTTATAATTTATCGATAAGTAAAGCCAATTGAACTACCGGTAAGTAAATGAAGGATGCATAAAGCAGTTTTCTAGCGTCACTAATCTCTAATGTTGAGTGTAGTTTTATCGCTTTCATCATGAAATAAATACCGCAAAGTGTAATAATAACAGCCGAAATTATTCCCGACATTCGGAAGAAATAGGGGAGAAGTCCAAACGGAATAATGCTGCCTGTATACACCATAATTTGTAATGCGGATGTTTTAGAACGACCATCTTTTGCAGGTAACATTTCAAAACCCGCTTTCTTGTAATCATCTTCAAGCATCCATGCGAGTGCCCAAAAATGGGGGAATTGCCAAATGAATTGTATTGCAAAAAGAATAATTGCTTGTAAACTCATCTCCCCAGTGCAAGCAATCCATCCCAACATGGGGGGAATTGCACCGGGAATTGCACCTACAAAAACAGCAAAAGGGGTAATTTGTTTGAGTGGTGTGTAAATAGCTACATAGGAGACCAATGCTACAAGTCCTAAAATTCCGGATAATTGATTTACATAAATCCAAAGTATTCCAATACCTAAAACTCCAATAATGGAAGAGAAAATTACAGCTTCAGAAACAGAAAGTCTGTCTTTGGGTAATGGTCGATTTTCTGTTCTGGTCATCATTTTATCGAGATTTTTCTCAATAATTTGATTGAATGCATTGGAAGCGCCCGTGACTAAAAAACCACCAATGGTGAGTAAAATAGCAATGGTACTATCGGGTTTATCCGCTGCCATTAAATAGGAGACAATTGCCGAAAACACGACAAGCGAAGCCAGTCTTAATTTAAGAAGCTGAACAAGATCCTTGATTTTGGAAAGGAAGGAAACGGATTCTGGAGAATGTGAAATTTCGTGTGCCAAAAAATATTCGTTGGAATGCTACAAAAATAGGTAAATGATTGGCTCTACAAACAGAATTTAAATGCGATTTGTTCTTTAAAAATCATAATACCGATTAGGTAAAGCGGTTTTAAAACTGAAAAACACCCAATTGGTATTTTGGTTAATACGATTATTCTCCTGCATTCTCCTCGAAAGTGTAAATTCTATTCGCATATTAGTTCTGGTATTTATTAACCAAGACGCAGTTAATTCTGCAATTTTTACGGTGTTTTTCAATCCTTGTAAAATCGTGTTCCCATAAATATTCGGAACCATGGTTGGACCGCTTCCGATTTCAGCTGTACCCACAAAAATATTCTGCCCAACATTACTTGATACACCTAAGCTATTGGTAGTATCGGCACCGTATTGAATAAAATTCATTTTTGCTTGTAAGCCCAATCGCTTGTATCGATAGCGAAGAAATTGGACATTCTCAATGAAATTAGCTCCCAGAGGATGGGCCAAAGCTTGAGCATAATGGGTGTAGCTTTGATCTGCCGTGAAATGTCCGTAGGTGTATGGCCTAACGTAATTGAGTTCGTTTTGCCAAGTAAGGTTTCGGATTCCTAAAAAGTCGAAGAACTTCCAACCAAGCTGAAAACCTTGCTTGTTAGCCCACCAACCATTTCCAGCTTTCACTTCGTTCATCGAGAATTCATCGAGAATGATTTGTCCATACATCTGATATTTTTTCAAAATAAGGGCCTTGAAGTTTAGACCAATCAACACATTATCGGGCGAGCCTCTTGAAAATTCTACGGGTCTGTAAAATATTATGGGGTTGAGGTAATTCACATCAAATCCTCTTCGCGTTCCACTTGTATCCCCTCCTTGCCAAACAATCGACTCGAAAAGTCCCACATTCAACCATTTTGTTGCGTTATAACTTAAATGATGATAGGTTGCGAATTTTTGCAAATAACCTCCAAGCCCACTGTTGGATGCATTTCCAATGTTCTGATAACTTACAAAAAGATTGGTGTAACGTATTTTCCAAAACGTAGTACTGATCTTGAAATAGGGGTAATTGTAAGCATTGTCGGATAAAAATAAAGAACGATATCCATCCCCAATAAATACCTTATCGTTACCAAATTGCAGATTGAAATACTTGGATGGAGAATACGAAACATATCCAGTTGCCATAGAATAATCCCAACCTTTATCACCAAAAGGTTTCACTCTGCCTTGTCCCGGAACGACATTGTTTTTTTGAATAAAACTATCAACATAGTTCACCATCCGACCTTGGTTTTCCCAGAAACTTGTGTAAAATGAGACATGCTTTCCAATGTTTCCATAAAGTTGCAAACCTCTTGAATTAACGTATGTTTTATTTTCGGTAAGTTGGTCTTTCCCGATATCGAAAGAAAACAAAGGATCGACGGCAATTTGATAATCGTTGGAATCGAGGCGTAAAAGATTGTCGCTTAAGATTTTTCTTCCAATCCAACGTTTCGAAAAACGATTCGTTCCCAGTTTTACACCAGCTGCAGTATCTGGGTTTATTGATTTTCGAATGTCTTCCATGCGCCAAGGTTTAACAGCAGTATGCTGATTATTCCCAAGCGTATTCATGGATTTATCGATTAAGTTATACTGAAAATTATCGAGTACGAAATTGTATTGTTGGGCAAAAAGGGTAGTTTGGAACGATACCAATGCCGTTATTAAAACGAGTATTCTCATCATGATTTTGACGTTCTAATTTTTTTTACTCTTCTCCAAAGTAATGCTGTGAAAGCGAAAGCGGGTAATGGCAATGTGAGTAAAATGTAAAAAAGGTTGTTCTCCGCTTCTAGAAAATGCAGTGTGAAAATGCTGATGCAGGTTGTAATGATTGATAGAATGACCAGCTGAATGGTTGCTCCAACATGACTTAATCCAATTTCCAATAACATATGATGCAAATGGTTTCGATCGCCTTTGAACGGATTTTTACCACGCTGAATGCGGATAACAAATACACGGACCATATCAAATAATGGAACAATCATTAATGAAAAAGCAATGATTGGCTCCTTTAAGAATACGGCATTGCTCCCAATATGATTATGAAAACTCAATTGAGTCATGCCAAACGCAAGTGTGTAACCAATTGGTAATGAACCACAATCGCCCATGAATATTTTAGGCCGAAAGAAATTGAAAAATAGGAAAGCGAGAAGTGCACCCGCAAAAGCGAAACTTAAATGGTAAACATCGGGTTCACCCATGACACCCATTCCACAAAGTGCAATTAAACCGATGCATCCCGCCAAGCCATTTATTCCATCTATTAAGTTGAATGCATTGACAATCCAAAACGAAAGAAAGATTGTTGCAGGCAATTC
>CAXNGM010000012.1:0-17436 GCA_964201695.1 Bacteroidia bacterium
ATACGTTTTCTTCATTTGGGGCGAATACAAAACATATTACTACGTACGGCAGCTGCCAAATTATAGTATTGGTATTTCACAAAAAAATGATAGAGGAAATAACAGTTGTTAGGTTCTTTAATGTTATCAGATAGTTCGCTTTTTCTAAATGAAGAACTATTAACATCAAGAACTTGATCATTTATCATAATCAATTGAAATTTTTCTTTGTGCATATATTCATTAAGTCCAGAGATAAGCTTGTCATTATTCAGAATATTGAGCTCTGTTTCTAGAAGGAAATCACTTATTTTCATAGATACAATATACGAGTGGAGATTTCCATAATCCAAAAAAGAGTGAAATAATTAAAATTGACCTTGATTTAACTTGAATTATCCTGAGCGTTTTTGATTTAATAAATTCTTTGAAAAACAAAAGATTTTTAAGTTTCCCAATTTATATTTGATTGATCATTTATTGCAGGTGTTTATTATATTTTTACTTGAATCCAATGAGTATAAAATATTGAATGCTATATAAGTCTTCAGGAAATTCCTGTGATTCTTAAAAATTCTATCTATTATTTAAATTCACATATGTCATTAGCAATGCAGAAATTTAAAACTTCAGAACACGTTAGACAAATATTTTTTCTGCAACTAATCAATCGTATTAAAAACGAGGAAGAATTCTGTAATCTAAATGCAGATTTCGACTCCATTGAAGCGCTTTACCCTGGCTTTTTAAACTCTCATAACTTTATGGGTGTTTCAGTAAATAAACTTTTTGAATTTATCACTTACGAAACAAGAGGGGGAGATGAAAATATTTATGGAATTTATTCGAATGAATATGCAAATTTCCCTGATTATTTATATGGCTTTTATGATACAGATGTCTTACCTGAAAATTTAAATTTGGATGAATATCCCATATTGTTTGACCATATTCAGGAGTCTGCTCATAATGAATTGGTCGCTTTATTTTTAGTTCAATCATTATATCTATTCAATAAGCAAGGTGCATTCCTTGACTTAGCCCAACATCCGAATCTTTATGATAGGGGTAGCGTCACAATATGTTTCGTAGATGAAAGGTTCATAGAGATTGAAGATGATGATGAAAATAATGGATCAAATATTCAATTGTATAGTTTCAATAATGGAATGATAGAACGGCTAACAGTGACCTCGTTTGACTTGTTGCAATTACTAGAAAGCAAAGCTGTTAACTGGGGTTTTAATAATTTAGCAGAAAACTTGAGAGACGATAGAAATGTTGCATTATTGGCCTTTAGTAAAGGATTAACAGCTAATATATCCCGTTCTGATTTATCCTGGGTTTCTGAAAGATTGCGTGATGATGAAAATGTAGCAAATGCAGCTGTTTCTGTATTGATTTCAAATTACGGATTTTTATCTGATAGACTTAAATTAAACGAATTGTTAGCATTGCAATTCATTCATAAATATCCATATAGTTTTAATAATATACATTATTCTTTTAAGGAAAACCGAACCTTCATTTTAACGGCAATTTCTAATAATTCGAAAGTAATCGACTACATAGCTCCAATGTTTCAGGAGGATCGTGAAATAGTTTCATTAGCTGCCCAAACTTACCCTGGGGCTTATGCTTATTATCTTTCGTTGGCCCCTCCTGACTTTTTAAATAATAGATCGAATGTCCTTCAAATTGTATCAAGATATCCGATGGCTATTCAGCAATTAAGCGATGATTTGAAAAATGATAGAAAAATTGTAAGTGCAGCAATACGGAAAAATGCTGCAGCTGCAGAACATAGTCCAGCTTTGCAGACTGACCGAGAGTTTGCCTTTGAAATGATTGCTATAAATGGAAGTGTGATTCACTATTTAGAGCAGTTTGGTAAAGATGAAAGTTTTGCTTTGGAGTGTGTAAAGCGCAATGGGTTAAATCTTCAGTTTTTCGAAGATTCAATTCGAAACAGCAAGCCAATTGTTTTAGAAGCCTTCAAACAAAACGGTGATTCGGTATTTTTTGCATCCGAAGAACTAAAGAGAGATAAAGAGATAGCAGACTTAATTATACATCAAAAAATGAATAAACCTGAAGATGATGATTTGCCTTTTTAATGGAAATTTGCCTACACCGCTGAAAGTAGAGTTGTTTTGAGAATTAATGGCATGTATACAATAAAATCAAAAGGGGTAGAATATTCCACCATAAACATTTCTATACTTTGGGAATCTGATTGTTCTATTAAAAAAAATTATAAACATATTTCCTGCAATGTGATTTTTTTTTAAAAAAAAACAATCTGTTTCATTGAAAATCAATAAAAAAAAATCATGAGATCAAAACAGCTTGCTTATTTAATACAGACAAAAATCGCAGGCTAGCTTAAATAAGAATTTTAAGCCCAATTATTTCATTTTATTCCTTAGACCATCCCTCCTTAACAAATTTGGTTATGATGCCAATGCCACCCGAATTATCTTCTGTTGCATCAATTTTTAATTCAAGAATCAAATCGTGACTTTCACCGTCTTTTAGAATTTCATATATTTTTTTTCCATCTAAAAATGACTTTGTTATGTAGCAATAAATCACATTTCCATCTTCATCATAAGTCATTATATTCCAATGGGTGATTTGCGCATCTCTATAATTGTCAAAATAATTAGTTCCGATACTTGCTTTAACACGAAATTCACTTGGAACAGTGCTCAAATTTGCCTTATACGTTTTCATAGAAATTGGATTGTATCCATACGATGCTTCCCAGTCAATTTTAAAACCATCGTTAGTTTTTTTGCAATAAATAATAATGGAACCATCTCTTACAACTTTGAAGGACTCATTGGTTTGATAACCAGCACCTTGTATTGAAATTATATCTTTTTTTATTATGCTTGATTTATAATTATCACTGTAATATTGTTTCATATAAGGTTTTACACTTTCTGGTTTTAGAACATAGGCTAATCGGTCCTCCCATTTTTTACATGCATAATAAGATTGAATTAGAAAAATGATAGAGTCTTCTTCATTTTTGGGTGTAATAACAAAATCAGCTTCTTTATTTACTTTGAATACGATAAGCAAACTATCGTTCTGCTTAATTAGTTTTTCAATTAGTATGTTTTGGTCCTTCACCTGCTTTTCTAAATCCGTATTGCTTTTTGATACCAAACCCAATGTTGTTACTGTATTTATTAAATTGGTCTTAATGTTTATGATTTCGCTATCAAGATTTTTTGCTTTTTCTTCAAGCAGAAGGATTTTTTGTTCTGTCTCCTTTTTACTTTGAGCAAAAGTGGAATTCACTATAAAAAGTAAGAAAATCATTAGTTTGATCGATTTCATATTCTTTGATTTTTGAATGTTCTGCAAAATTACATTTTCTTGCCTGACGAAGATCGCAATTTATTGTAAAAATTAGGTTCGCAATTTATTGAATTGTCAATTAGCTATTCAATGTAGCGCTTTTTAAGTCAATTTATTCAATTTCACCCTTTGCAGAAAGAACTTCCCATATTAAAAGGTATTTGATTATCGAGGTACAAATAGGGTACAAATAGGTGTAAATTTGGATTTCTTTTAGTCAAGGAGATTAAAACATTTACCACATAGACAACTCAATCTTTTTCCGATTAAGGTTTAGAAAAAGTATCCAAATTCAATATTTTAACTATGTGTGATGTGACTTACCATCATCTCTGCTACCTTTGTATCGTTATTGTTAAAAATTAAGATTAACTATAAACAATGATATATGGGATTAAATAGACCTTATGAACATGTACCCATAACAGTAAAATGTATTTGAGCGGTTATTTGCAGGTCAATCTCATTGACAATTAATAATTTACTATGAAAGATAAAGAAGAACTACTACCCGAAACTACAAAGGAGGATAAAAAATCTGATGCAGTCAACTCTTCAACTATTGGAGAATCAAAGGATGATGATTTTTATAATTACATACCACCTAATTATTACGAAGATTCGAATACTAAAATAAAGGATATAAAAGGAGGAAGAAGTCAAAAAATACTTGGTGTTATTTTTAAAGTTTTTGGTTTTAATTTACTATTTTTTGGGATTGCAGGAACGGTAATTGGAAAAGTTGCAGGTATAGATACTATGAATCCTTTAATGAGTTGCGTAATCTCATTAATAGCAATGGTTATTATTCAAATAGTAAGAAAAATATTGTATTTTATAAATAGACATAATGAAAAAGATAAAGCATAAGTAATTGAATGATATTCAAACAAACTATCGTTTAGAGATACAAAAATTGATGTAATTGTTTGCGATGGTTTGTATCTGTTACTTTCCGATACAAAATTTCCCAAAAATGTGTCCCAAAAGGTCTTCGTTGTTGACTTCTCCTGTGATCTCAGCCAGTGTTGAAAGAGCTGCGCGGATGTCAATGGCGAGTAAGTCGCCGGGGATATGAAGATCGAGCCCTTTTCGAACGTCAATTAGGTTTTCTTCGGCACGGCGAAGTGCATCCACATGGCGGGCGTTGGTGACAATGGTTTCGGAGGGTCCGCTTAATCCTGCATTGACCCAATTGAGTAACTCGAGTTTTAATTGCTCGATGCCATTCTTTTTTAAGGCAGAAATCCAAACGGCTCCTTCTAGTTGATTAAAAACTTCAGCCACAGAATCATCTAATTGATCTACTTTGTTTCCGACTGGGATAATAAGTTTCCCCAAACTTGTTCTTGCGCGTAAAACATTTAAATCATCTATCAATTGCTGCTGATTTGAATGGCTCGCATCAAACAAATACAAAACAATTTCCGCCTCATCAATTTTAGCATAACTGCGTTCAATTCCAATACTTTCAATCTCATCGTCCGAATCGCGAAGTCCTGCTGTATCTATAAACCGAAATGAAATTCCATCAATAACAATACTATCTTCAATGCTATCACGGGTGGTTCCAGGAATTGGACTAACAATGGCACGGTCTTCATTTAATAATGCATTGAGTAAAGTCGATTTACCAGCATTGGGACGGCCTGCAATTGTCACGGGAATGCCTTGTTTTAGCACGTTACCCATAGCATAACTATCGCGCAGGTTATGAACCACATCGATGACGTAGTTAACCAATGTTCGTAATAAACTACGATCGGCAAATTCAACATCCTCGGTACTGAAATCAAGTTCGAGTTCGATGAGTGCTGCAAAATTCATCAATCGTTCGCGCAAGGCGGCAATCTCTTGTGAAAAACCTCCGCGTAATTGTTTGATGGCTAAATTATGTGAAGCACGATTTTCGGATGAAATCAAATCGGCAACGGCTTCTGCTTGACTCAAATCCATCTTTCCATTTAAAAAAGATCGAAGCGTAAATTCTCCGGGCTTTGCAGGTTGAATTCCAGTAGTGTAGAGTAACGAAAGGATTTCCTGTTGAATAAATGTAGAACCGTGACAACTTATTTCAAGCGTGTCTTCTCCCGTATAAGAATGTGGTCCACGAAAGACAGAAACTAAAACTTCGTCAATGATATTTCCCTCTAAATGGATTTCTCCAAAATGAATGGTATATCCTTTTTGATTAGCGAGTTGCTTTCCATTTTTTCCTTTGAATACTGTATCACAAAGAACAAAAGCATCCTTCCCAGAAACACGAATTACAGCAATTGCCGACATACCGCCTCCGGTTGCCAAAGCACAAATGGTTTTGTCGTGTTCAATTTTCACCTTAAACAATTATGAATTACGGATTACGGATTACAAATTGAGAATTACGAATTACGAATTACGGATTGGGAATTACGGATTACGGATTACGGAGTGGTAATTACGGATTACAGAATTACGGATTACGAATTGAAAATTGAGGCATCTCGAAATTTTCACATCAAATAAATCATATTAGCACATCAGCACATCTCCCGATAGCTATCGGGACACATCAGCACATCAAAAAAATCACTTCCTCTTATCCAATTCATCCCGAATTTTACTTGCTTTTTCATAGGCTTCATCTTCGATTGCAGCGTTGAGCATTTGTTTTAAATCTGCTTCGCTCTTTCCGCTAAACTCATTTCCAGATTCTGCAGAGCTTGTTGTTGCTTCTGGGGTAATTTGAGCTTCGGGCAATGCATGGTCTTCTGAAATGGGTGATGATTCATCGATGAGGATTCCGGCAGAGCTTAAAATAAACTCAAAAGTGTAAATGGGACAATTAAAACGAACTGCCAAGGCAATAGCATCACTTGTTCGAGCATCCACTTCAACGTCGTTGGCGCCATTTTGTTGACAAATCAACTTCGCATAAAAAATACCTTCTACGAGATTGTAAATCAAAATTTCCTTAATATTCACCGAAAACGCTTCGGCAAATAATTTAAATAAATCGTGCGTTAATGGGCGAGAAGGAGCCATTTTTTCGAGCTCTATCGCGATAGCCTGAGCTTCAAAGCCTCCAATAATAATCGGTAGTCGACGTTTTCCTCCGCTTTCGCCCAACACCAGGGCATAAGCGCCGCTTTGTGTTTGACTATAAGAAAGTTTGAATATTTCGAGTTTAATTTTCTTCATAGCTAATCTTATCGTGAAACTTAAAATGCACAAACAACATGGTTAAATGTTAGCTATTTTGCTCTTTAAATTTACGGAAAGCATCGTTAAGTTTAGGAACAATTTCAAATGCATCTCCCACAACTCCATAATCGGCAGCTTTAAAGAAAGGAGCTTCAGAATCTTTGTTAATGACAACGATAACTTTAGATCCGTTAACACCCGCAAGATGTTGAATTGCACCGGAAATACCAATTGCAATATACAGATTGGGACGAATTGCGATTCCAGTTTGTCCAACATGTTCGTGATGAGGACGCCATCCAATATCCGCAACCGGACGCGAGCAAGCAGTTGCAGCTCCAAGTATTTTTGCCAATTCTAGTACCATTCCCCAATTTTCGGGACCTTTTAAACCACGACCAGCAGATACTACCAATTCAGCACCAGGTAATGGAATTTCTCCATCTGTTTGATGAACACGTTCTTCAACCTTTAACAAAGAAGTAAATGAATCACATATTTCGTTGAATGAACTCACTGAAGCAGATCCACCTGTGAGCTGAACTGGAACTGAATTTGGTAAAAGGGTGATAATTTTTTTATCCGTTGTGATGGTGAATTCAGCAGATGCCTTACCTGAAAAAACATTTTTTCTTACCGAAAACTCCCCATTGGTTTGCGGAAGCGATACAGCCCCAGAAACTAATCCAGCATGAAGCATTGCCGATAGGCGAGGAGCAACAGCTTTTCCAGTTCGGTTATGACTCATGATTAATAGATCAGCTCCAACCTTTTCCATTGCAGCAATAACAAGTTTACTTATTAATTGAGGATCGAATTGATTGAGTTTGGAGCTGTCCGATTTTAAAACATTTCCAATTCCATATTCTCCAGCTTTAGACAGTTCTTCGTCAGAACCAGCGCCCAACGATAAAAGAGTTGCTGTTGTTCCTAATTGCTTAGCAACCTGAGCTCCGTATGAAATTGCTTCCAAAGAAGCTTTATTGTATTTACCTTTAGATGTTTCGGTAACGATAAGTATAGCCATGATTTAAATAACTTTTGCTTCTGAATGAAGGAGTTCGACAAGTTGGTCCATGTTAGAGGGGTCAATCAGTTTAACAGCCGATTTAGGTGCAGGTAAAGTAAATTCTTTCACCTTCACTAAAGGGTCAACCGATGATGCAATAACCTCAATATTCTTCGTACGTGCAGCCATAATTCCACGCATATTTGGAATGCGTGCTTCGGCCATTCCTTTGGCGCAGGAAATCACACAAGGTAAAGCGGTAGTGATTATTTCAACACCTCCTTCAATATCAACCTCTGTAACCGAATTGCTGCCTTGGATGTCGAGTTTGGAGGCAAGAGAAATAAAAGGTAAATCTAAAAATCCCCCAAGCATTCCGCCTACTTCAGATCCATTATAATCAATGGTTTCTTTCCCAGCCAAGATCAAATCAAAGCCTTTGTCTTTAGCATAATCAGCAATCAATTTAGCTGTTGAAAAAGCATCAGCTGGTTCAGAATCAATGCGAACCGCATCGTCAGCGCCAATAGCTAATGCCTTGCGAATAATGGGTTCTACAGCAACAGAGCCAACAGTTATGATGGTCACATTGCCACCTATGGTTTCTTTCAATTCAAGTGCTCTTACCAATGCATACCATTCGTCGTAAGGATTTACAATGTATTGAACCTTGTCTTCGTTAAACTTGGTATTGTTATCCGTAAAGGATATTTTACTGGTGGTATCAGGGACCTGACTGATGCAAACAAGTATCTTCATGTAGTCGGTATTGAGTAATTTTTGGGAGTGCAAATGTAACAAAAAAGCACACCCGTTGTTTTGAATTCACATGATATATTCACAAACAATTCGATGTTTACAATCCTTCAATACATGGATAAGCTCTATTATATCTGTTTAAAAACATCGTCAAAATTTAGACTAATTATTTATGTAAAAAGCTAATAAGGATGAGTTTAAGTCTTAATTAACAGAAATGTTCAAAACTATTTTCAGGAAATTCTCTCGCTTGAGGATATGAATAGTTAAATTTGATGAAAAATCAAGAATATGGCATTGGAAGTAAATGGAAAACTAGTAAAAGTAATGACTCAAGTTACAGGTGAAGGAGCTAAAGGGCCTTGGGTTAAACAAGAATTTGTAATTGAAACGTTTGATCAATACCCTAAAAAAGTATGTTGCTCAGTTTGGGGCGACAAAGTGGATCAATTGCGTCGCTTTCAACCTGGTGAAGATATTAAAGTGAGTTTCAATTTGGAATCGCGCGAATACAATGAACGTTGGTTTACTGAAGTTCGTGTATGGAAACTAGATCCTGCAGGTGCAATTTCTGCAAATCCAGGTCAAGCAATACCTACTTATCAAACTCCGGCTCCGGCTCCTATGAATGCCCCTGGTCAGAACTTTCAACAAGCGCCTCCTGCTTCAAGTGCGCCCAATTTTTTTGAATCGAACGAGGATAGCAACGATTTGCCTTTTTAATTTCGTTTTAAATGCAACATTCTCTGGATTTTCTGAAACAGCTGCAAAGCAACAATACCCGAGAATGGTTTGAAAAACATCGTCCTGAATTTGAAGTTTCAAAAAGAGAACTTCAGGATTTAACTGCCGTTTTGATTCAGGAGATTGGCAAGTTTGATGCAGGCGTTTTGAAGTTAACTACTAAAGACTGCATTTTTAGAATCAATAGAGATGTCCGATTTTCAAAAAACAAAGCACCTTATAAGAATAATATAGGTGCTGCTTTTACGGATGGAGGAAAGAAATCGCCCAAGGCTGGATATTACATTCAGATTCAGCCTGGGGCTTCTTTTATTGCAGCCGGTGTTTGGATGCCCGAAGCTCCAATTTTGCAATCTATTCGACAAGAAATATATTTCAACCACATTAACCTTCGTGGTATTTTAGGGAAAGGAAATATACAGGGTATGTTTAATACGATGGGCGACCATCAATTGAAAACTGCACCAAAAGGATATGATAAAAACCATCCCGCAATTGATCTTCTTCGTTATAAGAGTTTTGTATTAAGTCGTTCATTGAGTGACAATGAAGTTCTTTTTAAAGATTTTGCACTTAAAGCGGCATCGATTTTTAAAGAAATGTCGCCGTTTATAGAATTTCTTAATTCGGCAATTTCGCTTTCCGAAAATTGATTAGGAAGCTTGTCCTATAAGCCAACCAGCAGCTAGCAGTAAAAGGGTTAAAGCAATTGCCAATAGAATTTGTACTGAATCTTTACTAATAAAATCACTCTTTTTTTGATTAGTAAATGTATTTAAAGGGACATTTAATGAATCAACTTGTTCGTCAAGAGGGGCGTCGATTTCCAATGAATTATGAGGAGTATTTGAATTCGAGTCATCAGAAATATTCGAAACTTTGGGTTCTTCATTCGATTGAATATCAGACGTAATAGGTATTTCTACTTCATTTATTTTATGATGTAATTCAATGGATAGGTTGTTAACACTTGAAACATCTTCAATATTACCATTCTTGTTTAAATCGCCCTCTTTATCAATTGACTCTAAAATTGGTAGTTGATCCGAATGATTTGGAATGCCCTCAGTGTCATTAATAGTATTAGAAACATGTAATTCTTCATTTGCTAGTTCACTTTCTGAAGTACTAGTAATCTCAATTGATTTATCGTCATTGGAAATACTAGTCTCGTTGATTGTTTGTGATTTTTCACCTGTCTCAATTTGTGAAATGGTATTTTCAATACGTTCCAGTTGTGTTTCTGTTTCAATAAGAGAATTGGCTATCGCTTTGGATGCATCACCTGTATTCAAATGATTCAAATTGTTGTTAGAACGTGTATCGCCAAGCGCTGAATTATGTTGAATAGGACGTTTAATTGGAACAGATAAATTGGGAATCACCTCAATTTCGTTTAAAGAAGGTTGGAAACCTGCTCGGCTTTCCCAATCAATCCTACAAAATCCAATTTGAACTTCATCGCCGGGGAAAAGTTGAATTTTGGATATTCGTTTCCCATTTACTATGGTTCCATAACGTGAATTCTGATCCTCGATGAAGATTAAATTTTCTTCATTCAACAAAATAACTGCATGGAAATCTTCAGCAGCCCGGTCGTTAATAACCAAGTCGTTAGAAGGATTTCTCCCAATGCGACATTGATGAGTAATCAATTAATTCATTATTTTAATGTCATTTCCACATTTCCTAACCTGAAACGATCGCCTGACTTAAGTTCATGAGATCGAATACGAACACCATTAACAAAGGTTCCATTTGTGCTTCCTAAATCAACAAGTGTTAGAGCTCCATTTTCGAGAACAATCTTTGCATGTTTACCCGTAACTGTTTGTTCTGGAATGGGAATGTCATTCGAGTCATGCCGTCCAATTGTTGTTTCTTTTTTGGAAATTACGAAAGGCGTCGTTCTTCCTTGAAGACTTAATAATACCGATGGACCTGTTGGTTTCACAATAATCGGAGCAATTATTTTTTCTTCTGTTAAAATAGATTTTGGGCGGGTATTGGTATTTTTATTTTCAGTGTTCGTTGATAAATCACTTTCTGTAGGACTCTCAAATTCATCACTTACTTGTTTTCCTTTTCTCGAAAATAGATTTATTAAAAGCATGATCATCACGATAACACCTAAAATTGCAATGGAATACCAAAGATATTTCTTATAATCCTGAGGAATCAGAACTATAGTATTGGGATTTCCAATGATGATAAATTGTCGGATGCCGTTGTATGAGAGTTCTATTTTGGATTTAGATTGACTAGAATCTTCATTTATAATAAATTCTAAATCAAATAGAGATTCATCATCAATAGACAATGTTGATAAATCGTATAATTTATTTAGAGCTTTTTCAATTTCTTCTTGAGAATACACAATAATATTTTCACCTCCAGTTTCAGATGAAATTTCTGTAATTTGACCTGATTTATATGAGGAGTCGCTGTCTAAAAAAGTAATTGAATGAATTGGAATTCCATTTATTTTTGAAATATTAATACACTCTGTAGGATTTATTTTTCCTAATACACTTTTATCTCTGTCGACACTTAAAACAATAAAAAGTTTTTTCTCAGGTAATTTATTTTGAGTCAATAAATAATCGAAACTGGATAAGATATTTCTATTTAACTCAGAATAGCCTAGAGAGTCTTTTTTAGACTTGATATTTTCACTAATTAAATCTGAAAATTTATCCAAATCAGATATGAATTTTCTATTTATCAGTTTTAAATTAGAGCTGTCTAATTCATAACTACCAAACCACCCTAAGTTAACTATGTCGTTTGGATGAAGATTTTTTAATGATTCTGTAATCCCTTTTTTAAGGGTTCTGAGTATTTTTCCGGAAGTATTTCCACTTCCTTCAACTAAATAGTATATCGACCTTCCTTTTGTTTGAGGAGATTTTCCTGATTTGTCAAAGATTGAAAATGAAAGATTACTGCCTTTTTGCTCAATTTTAAGTTGATTTGAATCAAGACTTTTGTCTCCTTTAAATGCAATTTTTAATTTGATAGTTGGATAGTGAGATGAATCTATAGAAAGAATTTGTATTTCCTGAGACTTCACAGAATTAAAAATAAAAAGTGTTACTATGAGTAAAACTGCTTTAATCAAGTTATGTCGGAGGAATTTACTTTGTTTCAATTTGTTTTTTTTAAAATTGATTTCCATTGTTGAAATATGTTCAAATGTGCAAAAAAAATCAATAGGTTTAAATTTCGTTAGCAAAGCAGTTATAAACAGATTTATTTACAATTTTCAGTATGATTTGGAGTAAAAATAAACACGAAAACATAAAACAAGCAGACTTAACTCTCTATAGTGTTATCGTGTTTTCAGCACTGATGTTATGTTGCAAAGAATACTTTGGGAAGACATCCATTTTTCATAGCTTCTTAAACTCTCCCCAATCCTCTCTTCAATACAAATGGTCTGTTTTACTGAATGATGGAGAAACTAGCAGTTTATATTCATTGCTTTTTTGGGCCGCCTCATGTGTGCTATTTTATCTCTTTTTACCCATGATTTTCCGGAAAATAGTTTTCCCCAATTCACCTTCATTATTCAAATTAAATATACCCGCCAAACATTGGAGGATTTATGGTTTGATGTTGATTATCATGATAATTCCTTTGATTTCGGCATCATTTCTATCTTCGTTTCAACATACCTATCCCTTTGTTTACATCCCGAAAGGAGAAAGATTTTATAGGATTTTACTTTTATGGGAAATTGGATACCTGTGCCAGTTTATTGCCGTCGAATATTTCTTCCGTGGTTTTCTTCTATTCGCCTTCGAAAAAGAACTAGGCTACAAAGCAGTTTTAATCCCTCTTATTCCTTATGTAATGATTCATTTTGGAAAACCATTTCCTGAAACACTCGGGGCAATAGTTGCAGGATTGGTTTTAGGTACGATGGCTTTACGATCAAAATCGATTGTGCCAGGTATTTGTGTCCATTTCACAATTGCCATTGGAATGGATTTATTGAGTCTTTGGCAGCAAGGGTATTTTACGGCTTATCCATAATTACCCGCATTCTTTGGGCTGTTTCTATGATGGATGTTTGAACCTTTTTAAATTGAATGCCTGTTTTTTCGGTGATACGTGCATTATCATATGCATTTCGGCTAAGCGCACTTTGTATTAGTTTTCGGTTTAAGGTGGTTTGATTTTTATTGAAAATCTTACCGATAACTCCCGCGATTATTGCTGGAAAAATCATCCATTGTCGAAATTGAATTCGAGGTGGAGCCGATTTCATGGATACACAAACAGCTCTCAAAAAATCGAGATTTTCCATATTTTCGGACGACACAATGAATCGCTTTCCGGTAAATTGAACAGTATATAAATTATGTATAACTGATGATAAATCAACTACATCAACATATCCATGTAAACCATTTGTGTAAATTGAAATACCTTTTTTTGCTGCATGAAAAATGGCACTGCTACTTTGCTTAGAACGCGATGCACCAAGCACAATACTCGGATTTAATACAACCACAGGAAGCCCTTCTTCCGAAGCTCGCCAAACTTCTTGCTCAGCTAAATATTTCGATAATGCGTAGTTTGAAGTGTATGGACCTGCTTTAAAAAAGAAATCTTCATCAACCAAGCCTTCTGG
Organism: Bacteroidia bacterium; assembly: GCA_964201695.1. Classification (GTDB taxonomy): domain Bacteria; phylum Bacteroidota; class Bacteroidia; order M30B66; family M30B66; genus CALQRR01. The sequence goes on from CAXNGM010000012.1 coordinate 13,686, forward strand.
ATTAGGACCAAGAGTCGCAACAGAACTAATAAACAAAAACCAAGAGATTTTAAAATCTAAACAAAGATTAACAAGGTTACTTGTTCCTTCAACATTCACTTTCATTAATCGATCGCTTTTCTCAAACCCTTCTCGAACAATGGCTGCTGTATGAATTACAGATTCGATTCCCTCTAATGCATCTTCCAAATCACCAATATTCAATATATCCCCCTCGAAAAAAGTAACAAATTGGTCCAACAAAGATGCTGGTTGATTAAACAAGGAAAAAACCTCCACGATCCGATTACGGTAATCACTATTCGGACGGACAAATGCTCTTACATAAACGCCATTTTCGACCAGCTTCAACAAAGTATGACTTCCAACTAGGCCGGTTGCTCCTGTTAATAAGAGTGTAGTTCTATTGCTCATTTATTATGCAAACATCGCTAAAAAATGGGGCAAATCAACCTTTGTTAATTAGGTTAACACTTCATGAGAAAAATGGGGATGTTTTTATTTATATGAGTTTTCTTAATCAAACGATCTAAAATTAAACGTATATAAATACTTAAAAAACGGCTATATCAAAATCAATCGCGTTATTGCATCCGGGAAGGGGAACATGGGTATTCCCTATGTAATTATATTTTCAAGCACAAGTGAAAAGTCAAAACACACATGTCTTTTTTTGAACATGCTTGTTGATAAATCCTATTGATAAATAGAAGGGGTACCATACAATATCAACATACGAAGACTGGCTTTAAAAACACACTCTTCATGCGTTTTTAAACGTATATAAATACTTAAAAAACGGCTATGTCAAAATCAATCGCGTTATTGCATTCGGGAAGGGGAAAATGGGTGTTCTCTATGGAATTAGATTTTCAAGTACAAGTGAAAAGTCAAAAAGACTGTGGCTTTTTTTGAACATGCTTGTTAATCCTGATCAGCGATGTAAAGCTCTATCGATTTCTCATGTTCAATAACCATGGAAGGGGTTCCATTAAAATCAGCAACTTTCCCTTCAACACAGATCGTTTTTCCCATCAATTCAGTTTGAGGGGCATAGGTAAAATTCACTAATTGGTCTTTGAAAATACTCACTGTGAAAATCTGATTGGGAAATCCTTTATCAAGGTTTAAAAAGACATTGCCTTTCGAAGATAACTTAGTGCTAACTACAGTTCCACAGACTTTAATAATCTCATTCTGGCTCTGATACAATTTAGCTTGAACAGTATTGAAATGTTTCTTTGGAAGCGATGTCGGATCGATTGGCTTTTCGTCGTTTTGCTCCTTAATCTTCATCCAAGGTTTAGCCGAATTCATGGCTTCAACAATCGATTCGATAGAGTCGGGGAGGGTAGGGAAAAAATCGCGACCGGTTAACTTTTCCAAACTATCAATGCTAACAGCATAATGCTCTGTTGGATATTCACATTTCTTATTTGGCATTATGAAAGCGACTGCTTGTTGGTTGCTTATATCGAAGGCCATTTTATAGTAATAAACTGGAATCGCAACCTTATTTAAACCTCGATCAATACGAGGTAAATTGTCTCTCAACAAAGGACCTGTTACAATATATAGGGCGACATTGTTTTCTTGGACATACGCACGCATTAAATCTTCGAGTTTAGCCCAACTATTTCGATTAAAATCAGCAATCTGTGGCGACATGTTAGAATAGTAAAAACTCTCAGATAAGGCTTTACTAGACCATCTAAAATCGGCTGATGGAGCTAGATGACCTCGATCAAAACCAAATCCATCATATTTAATTGATCCATCCGTTAAGGTATCTTTTAGAAAATAATCCGCATCCACAGCCGAACCCGTTTTTACCAATGGATCTGATCTAAAATCATTACTCCTGCCAACTATTCCACTTACAACATCGGGTAAAATAATATGCGCGACCCAAGTGGCTTGCTCCATTTTTTCATTATACACTAGCGACATAGCTTCATGTGTAATTATTTCTTCCCCTGGAAAAATCTGTGGAATCCCTATTTTTAAAAGGTCTAAGCGCAATTGCTGAAGTTTCAAATCTTCTAAATCGCGCAAAATAGCTTCGCGGTCGTTTTGAAGTGATTTGAGTATTTCTTCAGTTTTTACTATACGATTTGGAATGGATTCCTGCCCAAAAATTCTCGATGTTGTTAGTATTAAAATGCAACAGAGAATGACTAAACGCATAATAAATTTGGTGATATTTTGTATGAGGAACAGAGGTAAATTGATTCAATCGCCAAGCATTTCAAAAATGCATTAACGTCCATTATAGGTATAAATCTCTAATCGCGCAGAACATTCACCTTCAGAGAACGAACATACATATTCCTGTAATTTTTCGTAAACCCGTTTTTCACTATATGGGGATACTTTCAATGCATTAAATGACCAATACGTAGTTTCCAAATAGGGTTCTCCCATAGGTGGACGATACACATAACGTTTTACTCCATCGGGCAAAAGATCAACTAATTCTTCGGTTACATAGATTTTTGCGTAAAGCGATTTCCCAGAATATGCGTTGAAACATTGCATTCTGTCATATAATCCAGCAAAACTTAACAATGGAATGATTGCAAAAACAGCAATTGCAGCTGATTGATAATAGAATTTTGGATTCCAAAACACCAATTTTAGATCGAACTCGCTCTTATAAAATAAAACATACGTAAAGGCAGCGGTTACAATATTATAAGGCAAACTCGCATGATTCCAATCGTTTGCCATTGGGCTCAATGAATAAAATAGAAATAGGCTAATAACGATACCAACAATAACAGCGATGTTTCGTGTTTTTGGGAAGAGTAATCCAATTCCTGAGAATAGATTTAACAGAGCAAATACATATCCACCCTCTAAAACGCTTGCTTCCATTTTCATCGGCAGTAATGTAGCAATGGGTGATATCAACCAAGGAAAGACAGATTGTTGAAAAACAGCATTGAATTCCTGAATTCCTGTCATGATGAAAAACACAATCACAAGTGCTCTGAATGTATTTAATATGCCGTCAGTGAATTTTGGGAAGAAAAATAATGCATTAACCATCAAAAAAAACTGTACGTTGTATGGTTGCCAGCGCATTTGGTCGCCTAGCATAAGAAACGCAAATAAGGCAATTAGGGCTATTTTGGTGTTCTTGTTTTCAATATACAGTATTTGATAAATGGTGAGGATTATCAAAACGCAATAAAAAATATAATCGACAGGAGATGGCAATGGCGGTATAAAATCCAAAACCGGAACCATTGGGAAATTTCGATCGGTCATCCAAACTTTATTGGATAGCAACCAGGTTGCAAGCATGGCAGTTAAAAGGAATCTAAATGCCCACTGAACTCGAGTCAAATTACTTTCTAACATTGGTAATATTTATGTTACAAAAATAAGAATCTAATTAACAAATTCTTAATAATTGCATGTTTTTATAAATTGATTAAAATGAGAAACAAAACAGCAATGTACACCTTATATTTGATGCGTGAATATTTTACTAATTGCTGCAACATCAGGCGAAATACATCCATTTGTTAACCATTTTAAAGTTCCTTTAAACTCGGTTTCTACGATTGGTCACATTCAAGTTTTAACAATTGTATCAGGAGCAGGTATGGTTGCAACAGCCTACTCGATGGGCATTGCACTCAGGAATTTTCAACCCGAATTTATTCTAAATGTTGGAATAGCTGGAGCAATTGATCGTAGTATTGAATTGGGATCGCTCGTTAATGTGGTTCAAGATTATTTA
>CAXNGM010000013.1:0-17232 GCA_964201695.1 Bacteroidia bacterium
TTGATTGATAAGGTTTTACGATACTCTGAAATGGCGCCTTCTTTATCTCCCTTCTTTTCTTTACAAACCCCTTGCATGTAAACAGCCGCCGGATAATTTCCGTTAACTATGGCTGCTTTTTCAAAGAAAGGTAAAGCACTAGTGGGATCCGACTTGTATTCAACATGAATAAAACCCATGTTATAATATGCATTGGCAAATGCTTTATCGATACTCACTAATTCCTCGTAGGTTTCAATGGCTTTATCGAGTTGCCTGGTTTCCTGGTAAAACATCCCCAAATTGTAACGTGTGAGAGAATTCTTGGGATCGAGACGTAAAGCCGATTGGTAATAATCAATAGCTCTTGGATTTTGTGCACTCGCGTATATCAAACCAATTTGTTCGAACGCAAGCACATTCTTCGGATCTTGTTCGATGGTGGTCATAAAACTCGAAACTGCCAAACTTGTGTCGCCCGATTCTTTGTAAATAACCCCTTTGAGATAATATGCTTTGGGATTTGACTTATCAATTTTAAGGACTTCGTTAATTTCATTGATTGCCTCTTGCCTCATTTCTACATATAGAAAAAGTTCGGCAAGTTTCATGTGTGCATCCTTGTTTGACGCATCCAATTTAATTGCCCGTTCTAATGCTTGACGCGTATACCGAGTTTGGTTGGTCATTAGGTAGACGTCGCCCAATGTGATGAAATAATTGGATTTGCTTGAATCGATCGAAATTAATCGCTTCATATCATGCAAAGCGGAATCGGGACTATTATGCGAAATGTACAATTTAGCACGCGCATAAAGAGCATCGGTATTATTCGAATCTTTAGACAAAACCGCGGAAATACCCGATGATGTCGAAAGATCAGCTGTTGGGGCTTCATTACATGAAGAAAAACGCAACATGCAAAAAGCCAAACTGAATAAAATAAAGGGAATCCGCATAGAAAAATTGCTGGTAAATTTCAGCGTTGGAAATTACCTAAAATAAACTTCCCCCAAATTCCGAATTTGAGGGAAGTTCATATTCTTTTAAAATCAAGCTTTTTCTAAACTTGGAGCTACTACACCCGAAATAGCCACACGGATGCGTGCATCAATCTCCTCCATCAATTCAGGATTATCTCCCAAAAGTGTTTTAACTGAATCACGGCCTTGGCCTAATTTGGTGTCTTCGTAACTAAACCAAGATCCGCTCTTTTTAATGATGTTGTTATCTACACCCAAATCTATGATTTCCCCAACACGTGAAATTCCTTCACCGTATATAATGTCAAACTCTGCAGTACGGAACGGTGGCGCAACTTTATTTTTAACCACTTTTACACGCGTTCTATTTCCTACGACAGTTTCTCCGTCTTTAATTTGGCCAATTCGACGGATATCTAGTCGGATTGATGCGTAAAACTTCAATGCATTACCTCCCGTTGTAGTTTCTGGATTACCAAACATCACCCCGATTTTCTCACGTAACTGATTGATAAATATGCATGTACTTCCAGTTCTGGAGATGTTTGCTGTAAGTTTACGAAGCGCTTGAGACATCAATCTTGCATGCAATCCCATCTTGGAATCGCCCATTTCTCCTTCTATTTCGCTCTTAGGAGTTAAGGCTGCTACGGAGTCAATCACGATGATATCGATGGCACCAGAACGGATCAAATTATCCGCAATTTCTAATGCTTGCTCCCCATTATCGGGTTGTGAAATCAAGAGATTTTCAACGTCTACACCCAATTTTTCGGCGTAACTGCGATCAAAAGCATGTTCTGCATCGATTATTGCTGCAATGCCTCCAGCCTTCTGAGATTCAGCAATAGCGTGGATTGCAAGTGTTGTTTTACCAGAAGATTCTGGTCCATATATCTCGATAATTCTTCCTTTTGGGAAACCCTGAACACCCAAAGCCAAATCAAGCGAAAGTGATCCTGTGTGAATCACTTCCATCGATTCTATTGGGCTATCACCCATCTTCATGATGGTTCCCTTGCCGTATGTTTTATCGATTTTTTCAATAATAACCTGAAGCGCTTTCAGCTTCTCTGCATTCATGTCTTTGCTCATGTGATTTATTTTTTCTGTTTGTTTGCCACAAAATACGTCAAAAGACGGATGCGCTCATCTAATTTTTTTAAAAAAAACTATAAATGTTATGAGCATTGTTGTTAAAAAGTATGGAAATGCCCGTCAAACAAGGAAATCTAACATTAAATTATTTGTGCAGTATGGTTTTTAGTATCTACCTTTTCGATTACATCGAGAATGAATCCATCATCACCTATAATAAACGTTGTTCTATTTACACCCATGTACTCTTTTCCCATGAACTTTTTCAAACCCCAAACACCATAATCTTCAGCTACTTTTTTATCGGTATCGGCAATTAATCTAAAAGGCAACGTGTATTTATCGATGAATTTGAGGTGAGCCTTTCCAGCATCCGGGCTAACACCAATCACATCAAATCCCTGATTCAAAATCTCCGTGTAATTATCTCTTAAATTACATGCTTCGGCTGTACAACCGGGCGTATCGTCTTTCGGGTAGAAATACAGAATTACCTTCTTACCTATATATTGATCGAGAGAAATTGGATTTCCTAGTTGATCGTTAGCTGAAATTTCTGGTGCTTTGTCGCCTTTTTTGAGTGTCGTCATAATATATTGTATGTGAATTTTTCTAAGAATAAACCGCTTTTAAACCATTTTGTTCAACCTGTTTTCGGCCTTCATTTTCTTTAGATAAAAAGCACAAACCTGCGTTAAACCACAATCGGAACATTTCGGAGAACGGGCAGTACAGGCATATCGACCATGTAATATGAGCCAATGATGAGCAATTGGAACAATCTCCTTCGGAAGATACTTCATTAATTGCAATTCTGCTTGCAGAGGATTTTTGGCTCCTACCGTCAACCCTATTCTTGCTGAGACTCTAAAAACATGTGTATCGACCGCCATCGTAGGTAAATTATAAACTACTGAAGCAATTACATTCGCAGTTTTACGACCTACCCCCGGAAGCTTCATTAAATCTTCCACTTTAGATGGAACTATATTATGAAAGTTCTGGGTTAAAATTTGCGCCATTCCAACCAAATGCTTCGCTTTATTGTTGGGATACGAAATGGATCTGATTAGAGAAAATACTTCATCAACCGAAGCTTCTGATAAAGTAGGAGCATCCGGGAACCGTTTAAAAAAAGCGGGAGTTGTCAAATTTACGCGCTTATCAGTGCATTGAGCCGAAAGAATAACGGCCACTAATAATTCAAATGGATTTGAATACAACAACTCCGTTTCAGCAACAGGATTATGTTCTGTGAAATACTGAATGATGGTTTGATATCGTTCTTTGCGCGTCATAAAAAATAAAAAAATCCCGATTTAAAAAAATCGGGATTGGGTTAATTTAAAAAAATGGTTCGAGAATTCGCTTAGTTTTTTACAATATCCAAAATAATTCCTCTGGAAGGAATTTTATGAATTTGAAGTGATGCTGAATAAGCAAGCAAAGATTTTACGATACCGGGATTTGGGGTTTCGTTTAAAATATCAAGTGCTTTCTGTGTAGCTTGAATGTGTTCAAGTTCCAATTCAAGTTCAGGATGATCTTTAAGTTCTGCCTTGAATTCTACTGCTTCATTGGAATTCATTTCATTGTAAGCGAAGCGAATGATGTCGTTGTGAGTAAAAAGTTTCTGCATAGTTTAAATTAAAGTTCATGAGAAAAACGACACCTACATTGAATTATTGCATTGACACAAAAAAAATATTTCCATTTTCCATTCTGCAAAACTGAAGAAAATCGATGTAAGTGAGAAATACAAATAGGCAAAAACAAAGAGTACATTCTTTCTATATTGCAACTCTGATAAATGAAAATAGCTATTAAAATAATCCTACGTTTATTAACTTGTATTGTGCTGCTCGCTCCTTTTATAGAAGCAACAGCTCAAAGTCTATCTTTTGAACAAGTTTCCTCTCAAAAATGGCTGTATCAGCGAAATATTTCCTGTTTAACACAAGATAAACAAGGATATATTTGGTTTGGAACAAACAATGGTGTTTATCGATTTGATGGCTATACGGTAAAAGAATATCGCAGAGAAGCGCACAATATTAACAGCTTAATTCATAATAATGTAAATTGTATTTATGCGGGGAAAGATGGATTTATATGGATTGGGACATGGGGAGGATTAACACGATTTGACCCTGCTACGCAAAGTTTTACACATTATAAACACGATCCTAAAAATTTAAAATCCATTTCGAATAATGATATTCGAGCTATAGAAGAAGACGAAAATGGAAATCTATGGGTTGGAACATTTGGTGGAGGTATTAATCGCTTAAGAAAAGCGACAAATGTTTTTGATACATATCAATATTCTTCTAAAAAAAGCAACTCCATTTCGAGTAACTATATCAATGTTATACGGCGCGATTTAAGTGGGAATTTATGGATTGGGACTCGAAGAGGAATCAATAAACTCGATCCAAAGAAATTAATTTTTACTCCTTTCCAAAATATCGATTCAAAAAATGAAGGACAACAATGGGCTAATGTTTCGAGTATTTTGGAGGATACAAAAGGGAATATTTGGTTTGGAACAATTGGCGGTGGCTTGTTCAAATTAAATGTCAAAAATGGCATCATGCAAAATTATCAGCATGATATAAAAAACAAGCAAACATTAAGCAGTAATTACATCAATTCGCTCAGTTTTGAGGATAATCGACATTTGTGGGTTGCTACTTCCGAAGGAATTAATATTCTATCAATCGATTCGGAAGAAATACAATACGTACAAAATAATCCCAATAATCCATCTAGTTTATTAAATAACGATGTTAGGCATCTATTGCGCGAGCAATCGGGCGTTATTTTTATTGTTACTGCAGAAGGAATTAACTTGTATAGTAAATTAGGAGGACGATTTAAAAAATTCCAAAAAAACCCCAATGAATTAGAGAGTTTATCGAGTAATGCGATTAATTGTTTTTTAGAAAATTCGGATGGGTTAATATGGATTGGAACACGAGATGGGTTAAATCGATTTGATCGTTCAACACTTAGGTTCCAACAATTTCAAATGGCTTCGCGCGACAAAAACGAGCTTGTTAGCAATGAAATAAAGTCGATGCTGATTGATCAAAAAGGTCGATTTTGGATTGGGACTTCCAACGGGCTTAATTTATTTGATCCGAATTCAAAAAATGTAAAAGTATTTCGTTTCGATCGATTTAATGAAAACAGTTTAAACAATGAAATTATTTCACTTACAGAAACTCGAAATGGTGAAATATGGGCAGGAATAAGGAAAGGATTAGTAAAATTCAATCCTGATTCTGGTTCTTTTAAATTGTTTAAACCTGACCTAACCGTTTCAGAAAATCAAATTTCAAACAGTGTTTATGTTATCAAAGAGGATCTGTTTGGCAAACTTTGGGTTGGAACCTTGGGCGGTGGATTAAGTGATTTTAATAGAGAAACCGGGAAGTTTAGAACCTATCGAAACAATCCGAATGATACACTCAGCTTGTCGAACAATTCAGTTATTTCAATTCATGAAGACCAATTCGGATTTTTCTGGGTGGGTACCTTTGGAGGAGGTTTAAATAAATTGGATCGAAGAACAGGGAAGTTTGTTAATTATTCAGCAAGGAATGGCCTTCCACAAGATATGATTTACAGTATTGAGGAAGATAAATCAGGGCATTTATGGATGAGTACAAATGCTGGTTTAGTGAAATTCAATACCAAATTAAAAACATTTCGGAATTACGATATTCTTGATGGTTTGCAGAGTAATGAATTTAGTATAGGTGCTGCAAAACGTTTGAAAAGTGGGGAATTAATTTTTGGTGGAATTGCGGGATTTAATTTATTTAAACCTGACATTATTAATGAAAACAATTACATCCCTCCTACTGTAATAACAGAATTTAAAGTTTTAAACAAATCATTTCCATTAACAGGCAATCGCGTTGAATTAAAATACAACCAAAATTTTTTCACATTTGAGTTCTCTTCATTAAGCTATGCATTAAGCGATAAAAATCAATTTGCATACAAACTCGAAGGATTCGATGATGATTGGATTTACTGCGGATCTAGACGTATTAATTCCTATTCAAATTTAAGTCCCGGCGAGTATGTTTTCCATGTTAAAAGTTCGAACAGTGATGGATTGTGGGATGAAAAAGGAGTTCAAATTACGATTATTATTGACCGCCCTTTTTGGCTAACATGGTGGTTTATTGGATTGTGTGTATTGATTGGTACTGCTCTTATTATATTCGGTTTCCGATATAGAACACGAAGTATTAATTCCCGAAATATTCAACTCGAAGAAAAGGTTCGAAGTAGAACATTTGATTTGGAAAAAGCAACCGAAGAAGCAAAAGCAGCAAAGGAAGCAGCCGAAAAAGCGAGTCGATCTAAATCTGGATTTTTAGCGAATATGAGTCATGAAATTAGGACTCCATTGAATGGTATTTTAGGATTTACTGATTTATTAATTCGAAATAATAAAAATGAAAACGATACAAAATACCTTGAATTAATTCGATCTTCTGGCGATACTTTACTTCACTTACTTAGCGATATTCTCGATTTAAATAAAATTGAGCAGGGCAAACTCACAATCGAAAATATTCGCTTTAATTTCATTGAAACCATAAAACAAACGCTCATTCCATATCAATATAGAGCCAAAGAAAAAGGTCTTCAGTTTACTATGAATTTTGATTCGCGTATACCTGAGAATATTTTAGGTGACCCTACCCGATTAAAACAATTGGTAATAAATCTTGTGTCAAATTCAATAAAATTTACTGATTCAGGTGGCATTGAAGTAAATTTCGAAACCGAAACAGACCCAAATGGAACCGAAGATTATTTCTTCATTTCGGGTAGTGTAATCGATACTGGAATTGGCGTTGAAAAAGAAAAACAAGAGCTAATATTCGACAGTTTTACTCAAGCCGATGGAACGTTTACCCGAAAATATGGCGGCTCTGGTTTGGGACTTTCCATAGTAAAACAATTACTACGATTAATGAAAGGATCTATTGAGTTAGTAAGCCCAGCACCTGTAAAACCTTTCTATTCCGAATCGCCCGGGGCTATTTTCAAATTCCGTTTTCGTGTGAAAGCCGAACTACCTAGTTTAACAATTGAATCGATTGAACCAAAGAAAATTCAGCTTTTCCGATTTACAGAAAAATACCGTGTGCTACTTGTTGAAGATAATCAGATTAATCAACTTTTAGCGAGAACTATTTTAGAGAATTTTGGTCTTGTTGTAGAAACTGCAGATGATGGTCAACAGGGTGTGGAGAAAATAAAAGAAGCCGATTTTGATTTGATATTGATGGACGTACAAATGCCTATTATGAACGGGTACGAAAGCACTGCAGCAATTCGTGCTTTGGGAATGAACATCCCTATTATTGGGTTAACAGCAAATGTTTATAAAGAGGATATAGAAAAATGTCTTGAGTCTGGCATGAATGCACACTTAGGAAAGCCCTTTACTGAAAATGAAATATTTGAACTACTAAAACGTTGGTTAGATTAAAAATAAATTATTGAAATTTTAAAAATCCATTACTCGTTTTATTTATACATTTAACCGCTCAAACATTTAAAATTAGCTCAACCCAATTATAATGAAGTTGCCTGGTCCATTTGGGAATAATCTATTAAAAAAGGAAATCAGCTCGGACGAATCGAACGACATTCTGGTAAAAAAGGGAAATCAACTCCATCTAATCGTTCTTTTCATAGTTGGATTCTTTTCCATATTTTACAGCGGCTTCAGTTTATTATTTGAAGACATATTCCAATTTTATTTAAACGGGACTTTATTACTCTCTGTTTTCATTTCTTATTTTCTTTTCAAAAAGAATAAAACAATTGCTTCCAAAATTTGGACTCTTATTCATGTTTGTTTTGTTTTAGCGGCACATTCGTTGGTTCGTTCCCCTGAAACATTTATACTGGTTTTTTTCTTTCCTGTTTTTATTGCAACCCTCATAGTATTTCAAGGTAAAGAGAAGAAGCTTGGTTATTTTCTCACTTTTATTACCCTTGTATTTTTCATTTTCCTTGAAACTACTCCTATTCGCATAGGAAATTATGCGCCCCTTTCGGATGAGGGCCTCAAAATTGAATGGATATTAAATGTGACGGGGTCTTTGCTTGTTTGCATTCTAGAGGTAATTTTTATCTTGTTGGTAAACAATAACATACAAGAGGAGTTGATTCGAAAAAGGAATGAATTAATTGAAAAAAATCTAATCTTAGAAAATACAATTAAGACAAGAGAAAAAGTGCTTTCTCTATTATCTCACGACCTCCGAAGCCCAATAATTGTTATTGATAGTGGTCTTGAATTTCTAGCTTCCGATAAGGCGGATCAAACACGAAAAAATGCCCTAATTTCTGAACTTCGGAAACGCACGAAAAGAACCATTAATTTAATGGATAATTTATTATTATGGTCTCGAAGTCAACATGATCAAATTAAATATACACCCGAAATAATAGAATTATCTAATCTAAGTTTTATTATTAAAAATATCAGTCAAATTTATACTGGCGAAAAATCGGTTCAATTCGAATTTAATCTGCCTGAATCGGGAAGTATCATTGGAGATAAAAATTTGTTAGAAGGATTATTCCGAAATCTAATCTCTAATGCCATGAAATTTTCGCTCGAAAACGGAATCATTTCTATTGAAATTTCGGAGCTCGATTCACAATACTCTTTCCGGATTAAGGATAATGGTGTAGGGATGTCTCAAGAAACTCTCGACAAATTAACTAAAGGCGAATTCCACACAACCATTGGAACCAACAAAGAGAAAGGCCACGGACTGGGATTACAGCTCGTCCGCGATTTCCTTCATTTGCATAATTCCCAGTTAACAATTGAATCAGAGCCGAGCAAAGGCTCAACTTTTTCATTCAACTTAGCCAAGGCTTGATTACATTTGCGCTTGTAGGGATTTAACTTTATCGCTCTTTGGCACCATAGTTCAATGGATAGAACGAGCGTTTCCTAAACGCTAGATCTGGGTTCGATTCCCAGTGGAGCCACTTGACCCTTGTAATTCATTTTGCAAGGGGTTTTCTTTCAATACCTCATCTCAATTGAGCCAAAGTTCTCTATTGTACCATAATACATAATTTGCTAATATTGTATCTATATGATCCATTAAATCTTATACTATATGACCAACCCAACAATTGAAGCCGAAATCAAAATGCTTGAAACATATAGCAAGCAAGGCGAAAGCTATACAAATAGCGAAGGTCGTTACGGTTGGCGCAATCCCATTCGAAGCGATACCGGCGACTTAATGCGTTGCCTGACTATTGCGGTAAGTCCTGCAAGAACACTCGAGTTTGGCACCGGCCACGGATTATCCACACTCTACATGGCTTCGGGCTTGAAGGATCATACCACCAATTCTATCGACACCATCGAACTCAGTGAAGAAGTGGCTGTGAGCAGCCAGGAACGTTTCAATGCATGCGGCATCTGCGTGAAAGTACATCAGGGTGAGGCCATGGATATTGTACCAACGCTTAAAGGCCACTACGACATGGTGTTTTTTGATGCTCAAAAAAGTCACTACCATCAGCAGCTTATAGAACTGCTCGACCAAAAACTCATTGGAGCAGGAACCGTTATTCTCGCTGACAACGTCGTGGATCGTCAGTCGGAATGCCAGTCATTCCTCGATTGGTTCGTGCACAACAACATCAATCACTACATCCTTCAAACCGAATGTGGTTTGCTCGTTGCCTATTTATAATTCATGAGTAGCTCACACGACAAATTCAGGGTGCTGCAACCAGCAGCTGCGCTCAACTCCCACGGTTTCTTGCACAAGGAATGGGAGGGACGTATCTACCCACCATTCATTGATCCTGCGGCCATTCGGTATTTGCAAGAGAATTGGGATACCGACGAGCACGACATTTTCGTTTGCTCGCATCAGAAGGTAGGAACCCACCTACTCGAAAAATATGTGGTAGAAACACTGTTGAGTAAAATCCAACTTCCCTCGAGCCACCCCATGGCCAACGGCGACATTGGTCACGCTGCTTTGCCCTGGCCGGAAGTGATGGTATCACAATGGGGCGTGGAAGATTTTGAGTCTTTTTTATCGACAACCAAAGGACAACCGCGTGTATGGTATACCCACTGCTCTGCTGAAGACCTGCCCTTCCGAACCATACACCCGAAATCGAAATTCGTATTTGTTTTTCGCGATCCGAAAGGCGCTGCTGTTTCGCAGTTCTTCTTCTATAAGAATCACCCACTGTTGCAGGTTGACCCCAATCTCAACATGGAGGCCTTTGTTGATCTGTTCGTTGGTGGCGGACTCTACTTCGGAGATTACCATCGTCATTCCCTGGGTTGGCTTTCACGCTGCCATGGAAAAATAGCTTACGACCAAATCCTCGCATTTCGCTTCGAAGAACTCGTATTGAATAAATACGACTGTGCCAAGTCACTCGGTAGTTTTTTGCTGCCTGATGCCGATTTCGATGATGCCACCTTGATGAAAATTGCGGAGGCTACGGAGTTCAACACGATGAAAAAGGAAATCACTGAAAACCCTCGTAGTTTTCATTTCAATCCGAACACATTTTTCCGGTCCGGAAAAACCGATGACTGGAAAGAGAAGCTCTCGGAAGAAGCCATTCAAAAAATCGATGAGAAGACAATGGTCATCTGGCCGGGAAGCGATACCGCACAACCGATTATTCAAGACATACAGCGTACCACTTTAACCGCAGAATAATGCCGGAACATTTTCTACCCACCGATCTTACAGATATTTTCACTCGTGATTTAGCCGCCATGGCAGAAGAGATTCGCATTACTCCCGAGGAGCAATTGTGGAAGCCTATGCCCGGTATCACAAATTCCGTGGGCACACTCGCCTATCATTTATGCGGGAATCTGCAGCATTTCATTGGCAGTGTGCTCGGCAATTCAGGCTACGTGCGCAATCGAGAAGCAGAGTTCAGCCGCATGGATCTTTCCAAAGAGGAGTTGATAGCCGAGATAGAAAAGACCTCTCACGCCATTCAACAAACATTGATGACGCTATCGCAAGAAGATCTTGCACTTGAAATGCGCGATACCCCTCCCCATCATAAAGGCCGGTCGGTGGGGTATTTCCTAGTTCAATTGTTGTCTCACTTTGCACGACACCGCGGGCAGCTCGATTATTTGAGGCGCATATTGCAAGACCAAAACTAAAAATATCCTTCACGTTTGCGATCTTCCATGGAAGTTTCGCTGCGTTTATCATCGGCCCTATTGCCTCTTTCGGTTGTGCGAATGGTACTGATTTCTTCCACAATGGCATCAAGGGTATCCGCTTGGGACTCGATTCCCCCTGTAATAGTTATATCGCCTAATGTTCGAAAACGAATGTGTTTTACGACAGGCGTTTCGTGTTCATCCAATTGAATGAACGCTGACATGGGTATCCAGCTATGGTCTCGATAAATGACCTCACGATCATGGGCAAAGTATAGCGAAGGGATGGCAATGTTTTCGCGACGTATATAATGCCACACATCCAACTCGGTCCAATTCGAAATGGGAAACACTCTGAAATGTTCTCCCTCGAAATGGCGTCCGTTAAACAAGTTCCACAATTCGGCACGCTGGTGTTTGGGATCCCACTGACCAAATTCATCGCGGTGTGAAAAAAAACGCTCCTTGGCTCTGGCCTTTTCTTCATCGCGTCGACCTCCGCCTATAGCGCAATCAATTTTATGCTCTTGAATAGTATCTAGCAAGGTAGTTGTTTGAAGAACATTACGCGATGCTCTGTGCCCTCGTTCTTCTTTTACTCTTCCGCTATCAATTGAATTTTGAACAGAGCCAACAAGTAATTCTAACTTTAAATCTTGAACAAGCTGATCGCGAAATTCCATTGTCTCCGGAAAATTATGTCCGGTATCGATATGCATAAGCGGAAATGGAATTCGGCCGGGATAAAAAGCTTTGCGAGCGAGATGAGTTAAAACAATGGAGTCCTTGCCTCCTGAAAACAAAATTACAGGGTGTTCAAACTGAGCGAAGGCTTCACGCAAAACGAATATGGCTTCCGCCTCCAATTCATCTAAATGACTCATTATTCTTCTTATTAATGGATAAACCTTTTTTGTACAATTCAAAAATAAGCAATTCAATTGCTTTTTCCACGCTGATCTGAGCAGTGTCAAACGTCAATTCAGCATTCAAAGGTTCTTCATAAGGTGCAGAAACACCTGTAAAATCTTTGATTTCTCCATTGCGTGCTTTTTCGTAAAACCCCTTTATATCGCGTGTTTCACACACCTCTATGGGAGTATTTAGATACACCTCAACCATTCGCTGACTGCCAACTCGATCTCGAATGGCATCGCGGTGTTTACGCATCGGTGAAACAAAGGCGGCAATTACAACCAAGCCTGCATCCAACATCAAAGCAGCCAACTCACCTACTCTGCGCAAATTCTCATCCCTATCCGCAGGTAAGAAGCCCAAATCGACATTGATACCTGAGCGAATGGCATCACCATCAAGGTGATAAGCGTGAATACCTTTTTCAACTAAATACTTTTCCAATGCATCCGCCAAGGTGCTTTTCCCGCTTCCCGAAAGTCCGGTAAACCATACGAGCAATGGTGGATGACCCTTTATGGAAGATCGATCCGCAACGGATGTATGAAACGCGTGCTCCTTTAAGTTAGACATAAGTTATGCATTGGCCGACTCCGCGGATGTTTTCCATTTTATACGAAACCAAATACGCTCATGCATGTAGTAGAGCAAAATCTTGGTAATAATTTCTATTCCTCCCAACTGAAGTCCCAAATGCCAACTTCCACTAACTAACCAGCTAAGCACAAAGGTATCGAGTGTACCTATAAAACGCCAAGTGATGGTTTTGAATAGATGCGTCTTGTGACTATTCCAACGATGCGATGATTCAGTCCGATGCCAAATACGATCATGCAAATAATACAATACAAGCTTGGTAAGCATTTCCAAACCGCCGATTGTAATACCAAAGGTCCATTCACCAGATAACACCCAAGCCCAAATCATCGTATCTAACGACCCTGTAATTCGCCAGGATATCGCCTTGGTTAGATGCAGGCTGTGAGAGAATGATAGCATAACGCTAACATACAAACAACTTATTACTCTTGCAATAGTAATAAGTTGCTATACTCGGTTGACTCATCAAAACACATACTCATACGACAACCCTGTGCGCGAGGCATTGTATGCGCCATTGTATTTAGTAATCTCTTCCCATAGCAACAATACCGACTCATCGCGGCGCATTTCTTCCGACATAGCTTCACAGATCGCATCTCTGAATTGAATTGCTCTCATAATCTTAATGTTAGCGGATAAAATGGCATAAATTTTTGATATTACAGGCTTTGAGCATTTGAGATGCTCGCTTTTCGACTATTTTCGGTTTTTGACATTGGCATACTATGGAAAATCTACAACGTAAAATGTTACGCTTTACCACTGCAGGAAGCGTGGACGATGGCAAGAGTACACTTATTGGAAGATTGTTGTTCGACAGCAAGTCGCTATTCGATGATCAAATGGAGTCACTGCGGCTGTCAAGTCTGAAGAAGGGATTGGATTTTGTGGACCTTTCTCTTGCAACGGATGGCCTACGCGCGGAGAGGGAGCAGGGAATTACTATCGATGTTGCATACCGTTATTTTTCAACCCCGAAGCGAAAATTCATCATTGCCGATACTCCCGGGCACATCCAGTACACTCGCAATATGGTTACGGGTGCTTCCACCGCTGATGCAATGATTGTGTTGATCGATGCTCGAAAGGGAGTGCAGGAACAATCGCGAAGACACGCCATAATTGCAGCACTGCTGCGCGTACCGCATCTTATTTTGTGTGTCAATAAAATGGATCTTGTCGGTTTTTCCCGTGAAGTGTTCGATACAATAAGCCGCGACATGCTGGGTGCGATCAGCGAATTAGAATTCGAATCCATTCTATGTATTCCTATTTCTGCGTTGGATGGAGACAATGTAGTAGATGCATCAAGTCAGATGAAATGGTATACGGGGAAAACAGTTCTCGATGCTCTTCATGAATTGGAAGTTAAAATTGAAAAAGATAGCCCTGCGCGATTATCTGTTCAGGCTGTTATTCGTCCAAGGCCCAATGAGTTGGACGATCATAGGCATTATGCAGGTCGGCTTACAGGCGGTACATTAGAAGTTGGTCAGTCAGTTGTTGTCCTGCCATCAGAATTACCTTCTACGATTCTTCGAATCAATTCCGGATTTTCCGAGCAGCGCATCGCTTTTCCCGGAGAATCTGTTTCCGTGGAGTTGGCGGATGAAATTGATGTGAGCCGTGGAGATTTGATAGTACCCGCCGATTCTGTGCCGAAGGGCGTTAGGGATTTACAAGCAGAAATTTGTTGGTTGAGCACCAAGCCGGCAACGGTTGGTTCGAAGTTTATTTTCCGTCATACGTCTGTATCGGTGAAGTGCATTGCATCTTCTTTTGCTTACCGGTTGGATGTAAACACCGGTCAAAGGCTTAATAAAGAATTTCAAGATGTGTTTATGAATGATATCGCCGGTGTGCGGTTACGCTTAGCACAGCCTGTTTTTGCCGATAAGTATGAGGCGAATCGCTCAACGGGAAGCTTCATATTAATTGATGAATTTACCAACGAAACTGTAGCTGCGGGTATGATTCGATAATGCATGAAAGAACAAATACCCCATATCATCCAATTGCTAGAAAAGTCGGGAAGACTCATTATGGCGGTCTATGAAAAGAGTGAAACGGATTTCTCAATTCAATGGAAAGAGGATGCTTCGCCGCTTACCATAGCAGATAGGCAATCACATGATTTTCTTGTTGAGGAATTATCCAAGCTACCAATTTCTCTTCCTGTGATGTCCGAGGAGGATCAGCCCACCGACTATGCAGTTAGAAAGAAATGGACGAAATATTGGTGCTTGGATCCGCTCGATGGTACGAAGGAGTTTATCAAGCGAAATGATCAGTTTACTATCAACTTGGCATTAATCGAAAATTCGACGCCCACACTAGGTTTTATTCATATTCCCGCTTCCGGTGAGACCTATTTCGCCTCCCTAGGCGATGGAGCGCACAAACATGATGGTTTCAATACAATATCAATTCGCGCAAATAAAAAGCGTGCTGATTGGATTGCTGTTGGAAGCAGCTCTCATGGTTTGAAAGCGGAAGCCGCGGTTTTGCAGGATTTTCCGATACGCGAATTTGTGAAAGCAGGAAGTGCTCTCAAGTTTTGCATGATTGCTTCAGGTGATGCCGATATTTATTATCGTCATGGCCCTACAATGGAGTGGGATACGGCAGCTGGGCATTTATTGGTGGATGAGGCAGGTGCCACCTTTCGTTATTTTTCGGATTCCTTAGATCATTACAACAAAGAAAATCTTTTGAACCCTCCGTTTTTGGTGAAAATATCTTCTTAAATGCGAACATAGGCAGAAGTTGAGTTCTTGCGCTTCCGTAATCATGAGTTCCGTATTGGTTAACTCCGAATCTTTAACGCTCTTTTTAATCATGGTCTAAAAATAAGCGTTCGCTATTCAATCCCAATCGGTTGAGGTCAGTGACCTGAATCGACACCCGATTCTATGTGGTCAGGTTTATTAGGACAGCCATGACACTCCTCATCAGCATCTTACGACGTATTCGGATAAATATCCTCTTTTTTTACATACTTTAAGTATATTTTTAACTATTTAAAGTAATTTTTTCCTATTTTATTAGTAAAGCATCGAATAAAATTTAACATCATCTCAATTGAGCCTAGGTTAGAATATCTTCTTAATATTTAAGGATTCAAACGAAATATCCATCCGATAAACGATTAGGGGTACTTTTTCCATACAGACTCTCGTTTTTGCCTCACCTACGAACGATAAGGTATATCCGGGAGACCTACTTAACCACACCCATCGTCGGGGTACATCGTGCCTTTTTTTCGGTTAAGGTTTAGATGTCCAATTTCAGAACACCGCAAAATCATACTATTGATTTAAGATTAACTTATAGATAAATTAACAGCGAGCTAATTTAACATCATCCCCAAAGCGCATTGCAAATGGAAACTACTTCATTAGAAGCACGTGTTGGAACTAGCGCTGTATCGGAAATGCCCGACACTACTCGGGTAATGTCATGATCTATGAATCCAGTTTTTGCCCATTCGTTCTGTTTCGCAACTGTGATGTATGTTGAGAAATTACGGTGTTCGGAACCGGGTCGTTCGCCAATAATATGCAAAAGAATGTTTTTGTTTTTTGATGGCAGAGATTCGCCAAATAGCAATTCGCCTACTTGATAACCTGCACGAACTCTCCCGTTATGAATTAGCAGGTTTTCTTCCGCAATTGAAAATCCATTTTGAATTAAGTCCTTGCGTAAGGTTTCTAAATAAGGTTTTAAATGCCCATTGTCGAACAATGAAAGCACATTCAATCCGTCGGAAATGACAATTTGAACATCTGTTTTTTTAGAAGAACGCCCCTGTTTTAATTCCTGAATTTTCTTTAAAGAACTACCATCTAGTTTTTCGCCCGAGGCTGGATGATATACGTAATCTTTTCGGTCATTTGAGATGGAATTAAGCTGAATTACATTTGGAATTGTTGCAACAAACGACGGTGATAATTCTTCCCACAAACAGTATTTCGCATCTTTATATAAGGCCCTAACTTCTAAATCCAGTTGAGGCTCTAAATCCCAAAGCTGCTTCCCGTGACCAACAGCAATTGGAACTCCTCTTTTCCGAACATTGGCAATGGCACTATTCCCTTCAGCATAAATTGTTTCTTTAGATCGCGTATCTCCATATCTTTTTTGGTGCTGATAATACACCCAAACGGGATCGCCGAAATGCTGCGTTGGTGAGCCATCGGAATTTATAATTTCAATCTTTTTGAAAAAATCCCACATGGCATCATTTACTTTATAGCCAAATTTCTCACGCACCCGAACATGATCGCTAAAGGATGTTGTTAAGTAACTCAACATCGGATCATTCTTGGTAGGTAAGGCCATTAAATAGGCAGGATTGGCAGGCATAATCTGATCGATACACCAATCGAGATCGTCGAGACTTACGTCCATGTGAAGCGTGGTGCA
>CAXNGM010000014.1:0-16659 GCA_964201695.1 Bacteroidia bacterium
CTAGCTAACGCAGGAAAGCCATTGGGTGAAATCTTGAAAGAAGCCAGTGGTGTTTCTACATTACAAACGGGCCCAACGATCTCCAAGCCCATCATTCATGGATTACACAGCAATAGAGTTCTACTCATACAAAATGGAATTCGACTCGAAGGTCAGCAATGGGGAACCGAACATGCTCCTGAAATAGACCCGTTTACAGTAGCGCGTGCCGAAGTCCTGAAAGGAGCCGCCAGTTTGCGCTATGGTTCGGATGCCATTGGCGGTGTGGTTTTATTAGAACCTTCCGAAATTTCGGCGGAACATGGTACACGCGGAATGGTGAGATTGGCCGGAATCAGCAATGGAAGAATGGGATTGAGTTCAGCGCGATTGGATCATTCGTTTGGTGGTAAATTATGTGGAATGGGAATTCGTATTCAAGGAACATTGAAGGATGCCGGAAATATTAA
Organism: Bacteroidia bacterium; assembly: GCA_964201695.1. Lineage (GTDB taxonomy): Bacteria > Bacteroidota > Bacteroidia > M30B66 > M30B66 > CALQRR01. The sequence continues at coordinate 450 of CAXNGM010000014.1, forward strand.
TACTCCCAGCTATTACTTGAAAAACACCGGAATGCGCGAGCAGAATTTTTCCACTACATGGATGTTGAACCGTAAACGATTAGCGCTCGAAGTTTCGGGTTCTGTATTCAATTCCAAAATTGGCATTTTTACGGGTTCGCATGTGGGTAGTTTATCAGAACTACAACAAGCATTAGAAAGCTCTGAACCGAAAGACAGTGCCGGTTTTAATCGTCAAATAGAACGCGGTTTTCAACAAATAAAACATGAAATGTTGAAAGCTCGATTTTGTTATCATTTTAATGATGAAGACCAAGTGGAAATAATCTATGGTTTACAAAGAAATCATCGAAAGGAATACGATAGCGATATTCCCTTTAGCTCCGATCCATCCATATTAAATGCTCCACAGGCCGATTTCTTGATTAGCTCACATACAGCCGATTTAGTGTATTCCAAACAGTTGAAAAATAATGTTCAGTTAAGTGTCGGGACAAGTTTAATAACACAGGGAAATGTATTTCAAGGCTTAGAATACCGTGCATTAATTCCCAATTATCGGAATTATGGTGTTGGGAGTTTTGCCGCTCTTTCTCATACTTGGAAAAAATGGAAATTCGAAACAGGACTTCGTTACGATTATCGCTGGTTGACATGCTACCGACTTAACTATTCAACCCTGAAAACCTTTGCGACCTCGCATACATTCCAAAATTGGTCTTATTCGGCTGGGCTTTCCTATCGTGTTTCGGAAAAATGGAGTATCACTGCAAATTTAGGGTCTGCCTGGCGAGCGCCTAATGTCAATGAAATGTATGGAAATGGCGTTCATCAAAGTGCCGCATCTTTTGAAATTGGAGATACGACCCTCAAAAGCGAACGCGCTCTGAACTTTTCCATTTCAAACGTTTGGGAATCCGAACATGTTCGTTTCGAATTAGGGCTTTATCGAAATGCTATCAACAATTTCATTTATTTAAAGCCATTACTCAAACCAGTACTTACTATTTCGGGCGCCTATCCTTCATTTGAACAAACACAAGTGAATGCCCTGCTTTCCGGAATAGATGCCGATTTTCGATTCACATTATATAAAGGAATGAAAATAGGAGGGAAGATGTCTTTGATTAATGGCTATAACCAAACAACTCAGGAATATTTAGTTTTAACTCCTGCTAATCGTGCTGAAATATACACTCAACTTGAAGGGAATTCAAACGAAAGAGGAGTAAAACCATATCTAAAAATCAGTTTTATGGGCGTTGCAAAACAAAATCATGTGCCATTAAACTCTGATTATATAGCACCTCCAAATGCATATTTCCTTTTCAATTTTGATGCAGGTTTTAGTATTGGAAAAAAACATCCTGTCGACCTTGGATTTTCCATTTACAATATTTTAAACACAAGCTACCGCGATTACCTCAATCGATTTCGCTATTTCAGCGATGAACAAGGTCGTTCGATTGCAATTCGCATAAATGTCCCATTTAACTTTTAATAAAAAAACAATCATGATAACATTCAAAAAATCACATGTTTTATTGGCAATTTTGCCTCTTATCATTTGTACATCAGCTTGTAAAAAAGAAGAGGAGATTGTTGATCCACCTCTACCTGAAAATGAATTACTAACTACAATATCCTTGCGTTTAATTAGCAGTGATAATGCTGATACCCTAAATGCCACTTGGCGCGATTTAACACCCAATGATACAAATCCGCCAGACACAAGTTTGGCAATTTTAAATGTGAAGGATTCAACACTTTATCGCACGGAACTATTTTTCTTAGATGAAACAAAATCGCCTGCGGAAGACATTAGAGCTGAAGTTCAGGAACGTGCCAACTACCACCGCATTTTTTATTTTCCATCTACCTCATTAGGAACTAATTTCAATGTGAATATTACCGATTTCGATACCAATTCACCTCCTTTAGCTCTCGGATTAACATCGAATATTCAAACTGTCCAATCATCCAGTGGTGTCTTAAGAGTCGTTTTAAAGCATCAACCTAATGGGAAAGATGGAAGTTTTGAGCCAGGTACAATTGATGCAGATGTGAATTTCAGGGTGGTTGTAAATCCCTAAAGAGTTCAATAATAAAGAGTTTGACGTGATTTTAATTTAATGTAAACGTATATAAACGTTTCAAAAGCACAAACATTTTGTGTTTTTCGGTATGTTGCACCCGGGAAGGGGAACTTGGGTTTCCCTAATAAATCGAATTGTAAAATACAAATTCAAAATACCATAAACGGACAATTATTTTGAACCGGCTTGTTGATAATTTCGGTTTGTATTTATAATTAAATATGATTTCAGTGTATTCGTTTAAGACAGTTGATGCTTCCCGAGTTAATTGTTTTAAACGTATATAAATATTTCAAAAGCATCAGTATTTTGCGATTTTCTGTATGTTGCACCTGGGAAGGGGAATTTGGGTTTACCTATAAAATATTTCGTTCCCAGAAAAAGATAAATTGCTACAATTCAGTTTTTCTTTCAACATATATGTTGATAAAATGGATTGGAATCCCATTTCATGTTCAATAGGAGATTGTAAGCAACAATATTCAAAATATAGAATTTGAATTTAATCCAATTTGAGGCATTTATTAATTTTATAATTCTGATAATCAATAATATAAGTTTCTGCAAGCTTGCTGTTTTTCGTTTTTGAATTCATTCTTGATGCACATTTGTCAAACAATTTAAAAACATAAAAACATGAAATCAAAAACGTATTACAACCTCATCCTCGATCAAAGCGGCAGTATGTCAGGATCTCGCACTGAAACATTAAATGCATTAAACGCGCAAATCGAATCTTGCCGACAAATTGCAATAACACATCCAAATCAGGAACTTTTGTTATCGCTAACATTATTTAATACCAGTGTTCAATGTTTATTTAGCAACCTTTCTCCAAATCAAACTCAATTGCTAACTCAAAAACAATATGAACCCAATGGTAGTACAGCTTTGTTGGATGCTATTGGAATGCAAATCAATAAGATGGAAGAAGTAATTCAACCAGGCGACGATGTGGTGATGGTAATTTTAACTGATGGACAAGAAAACGCTTCTCAATACTACAATTTCAAACAAATTTCTGATCGTATTAGTCAACTAAAAGCAACAGAGCGCTGGACGTTTAGCTTTATGGGAGCTGATATTGATGCTTGGGATATTGCAAGTCGCTTACATATAAATCGTGATGAAGTTGTTTCTTTCAACAAGAGAGAAATGTCTCAACAAATGAATAGCGTTAGTAATGACATAAGCGAGTTTATGAAATCAAAATCGGAAGGTGTTAAAAAGAAAGGTTTTTTTAGTAAGTAAGCTAATTTCTCTCATCGCTTCCAACAAATTATATTAAGTATAAATAAGATTATCTAGTTTTATTAGGTTGATAAATAATTCCCGCTTGTATCGGGAATTATTTATCAATTATTCAACAATTACATCAAATCGTTATTCAATTCTCATTATATAACTACATTTGCATTGAATTAAGTTATTAAATGCAAATCATGAACAAGGGAGTTGAGTTAGATGTTTTGGACAGGAAAATCCTCACCATTTTGATGGAAGATGCGGTTGTACCTTATACGGAAATTGCAAAACAATTGGATGTTTCGGCTGGTACTATTCATGTTAGAATGAAGAAACTACTCGAACAAGGTGTTGTAAAAGGTTCACAATTAATTATTGATCCGGTTGTTATTGGCTACGATATTTGTGCATTTATTGGTATTTTTCTCGATAAAGGTTCTGCATATACTGATGTTCGCAAACAAATGATGAACATCCAAGAGATTGTAGATTTGCAATACACTACGGGAGTCTACAGTATTTTTGCCAAGGTGCTTTGCAGAGATACTAATCACCTACGTGAAGTCTTAAACGAGAAGATTCAACCTATTCAAGGAATACAACGCACCGAAACATTTATTGCATTGGAACAAGGTTTTGCACGGCAAATTAATATAGTGTGAAAATCGATATTGTGTTTTGCACAAATGTGTGTTTGTAACATTGATTTATTTTAGACGGGCATGTTAAATTAATGTCAACATTTGTTTAAACCAATATAAATAACAAACATGAAAAAAAGTTTAATTCTTGCTGTCCTTCTCATCGGAGCTGGTTCAGCTCAAGCACAATTAACTTCTAAAAAAGGTGAAGCGTATTTACCTGCTGCTGGAGATTGGTCAATTGGTATTGACGCAACTCCATTTTTAACTTACATGGGAGGTTTCCTTAGTGGTGCTGGAGCAGTTGCCCCAACTCAAAATTTCTTGAATGCAAATCAAACCATCATTGGTAAATATTTCAAAACTGATAAAATGGCGTATCGCGGAGTTTTGAGAATTGGAAGTAATTCTCAAGATTGGTCTAACATGGTAGCTAAAACAGGCGCAGTTGCTCCTACATATCCTAATTTAGGAGAAACAGTTGAGGATACTTATAAAGAAAAATCAATGAACATCGCAATTGGTGGTGGTCTAGAATGGCGTCGCGGTTCTACGCGCCTTCAAGGTTATTATGGTGGTGATGTTTTAATCGGTATGAGCAATTCTGGTCGTAGCTATTCATATGGCAATGCACTTTCTACAACTGAAGGTGTAGCTTCTACTGATTGGTCTTCGGCTGTTAATCCTGCAAATTTAACTGCTGATACTTATGGAAATGCAGCTCGTAACACTGAAGTAAAAGACGGAAGCGTTTTTGGATTAACTTTAAGAGGTTTTGGTGGTGTTGAATATTTCGTATTGCCTAAAATCTCTATTGCAGGTGAATTTGGATGGGGATTATCTTTTGCTTCGGCAGGAGCGAGTTCTACAACACTTGAAAGTGTAGGTGCTGATGCAGCTGGAGCTGCTGTTATCGGTTCTCAAACTATTGAAGGTAGTAAAGGTGGAACTTTCTCAATCGACACAGATCGTAACCTTTCTGGCACTGCATCTGGTGCATTGCGTTTGAACTTCCATTTCTAATCGAAATATAAATTCTAAAAACTCCTGCAGATATTTTTCTGCAGGAGTTTTTTTTTGGGCATCAACTCGATGCACGTTTTTACATTATTCTCATTGCAAACTGTATATTTGTGCATATTATCAAATCAATGTCAAGCAGTATCTCTTCGGACTTTTTTGAGTCTGCCAATTTAAAAAACCTTAACCAGCAGTTTAACGACGCATTGCCTTACCGCCATGTAGTTATTGACTCCTTTCTTGATGCTGATTTCGCTTCCGATTTATCAGATAACTTCCCCGGAATTGATAAAATGAGCCGCAATTATCAAGGACTCAATGAACATAAATCGGAGGGTGCAGGTTTCGAAAATTTCCATCCTGCTTTTTCCCAATTGCGCGAAGCATTAAATACTCCCGAATTTTATCAAGCATTAAGTACCATTACCGGTATTGAAAACTTGTATTCGGTTGAAGATGCTCTCGGGATGGGTGTTCATCAAGGCGGAAATGGTTCGTATCTCGATATTCATATTGACTTCAATATTCACAGTGTTCGTAACATTCACCGACGCATTAACTTGCTCATTTTCTTAAATAAGGATTGGCAAGAAAGCTACGGCGGTATGCTGGAAATGTGGAATACAAATGTCACGAAACTCGAGAAGTCTATCCTTCCAATCATAAACCGATGTGTGATTTTTGAAACGAATGAGATTTCATATCATGGTTACAATAAAATCAATGTTCCAGAAAACATGAATCGTAAATCGTTTTACGGTTATTATTACACCGATTTACGCGATGGTGCAGCTGGATATCACGATACCGTTTTTAAAGCGCGACCTGAAGAAGGTTTAATTAAAAAGGTAAAAACCGACGTGAAAGAAACTTTGAAAAACAACATTAAACGTTTGCTTAAAAAAGTAGGAATCTCTATCTAATGAAACAAGAAGCTTTAAAATATACGCAGTACACCGATTATCCATGTCACCTTAGTCGCCTTGAATGGATTTACGATACTATCGATCAAACCAGAAAATCAGGTGAGACTGTTAAAGTCCTTGATGTTGGTGCTGGAACTGGGAATGTCACAATTCCGCTCGGTACAATTGAAAACTCAGAGATTCTCGGAATCGATATTCATCAACCTACGCTCGATATTGCGATTGCTGCCAATACATTATCCAATGTAAAGTTTAAATTCGAATACTTGCAAGACAGTCCGCTTGCTGGTATGGAATACATCATTCTTACCGAGGTATTAGAACATATTGGCCCTTATCAAGAAATTCTTGAATATTTGGGTAAACATTCCGATAAAAACATGAAGCTGCTCATTACTGTTCCCAATGGTTTTGGGCCTTTTGAATTGGCCATGCAGCCACTTTATCTTATGCGTAAAATGGGATTGAATAATTTCATTCTCAAAGTGAAAAGTATTTTAGGAAAGAAAGAACCGTATTCCCAAAACTACGAAACCCCGCATGTCAATTTCTTTACGGTTGGTCGATTGAGTCGTGAATTAAAGCAGTATGGTTTGAAAATTACTGAAGTAAAAAAAGCATATCACTTCGCTCCAATTATTGAAACGTATTTGCCTTTTATTCCTTTAAAGTCGATAGCGAAACTCGATAATAAATTAGCTGCGGTATTACCTCAATTTGTGGCTGCCGGTTTTTATTTTAAAATCGAACACGCCTAATCATTTCAACGAATACTTTCTGCATACTGTTTTGCGAAATAGGTGATTATAATATCGGCACCGGCACGTTTAATCGATGTTAGTATTTCGATCATGGCTGCATGTTCATCAATCCATCCTTTTTCGGCTGCTGCTTTTACCATAGAATATTCGCCGCTAATGTTATAAGCAACAATAGGTAATTGACTGAATGCCTTAACATCTGCTATAATATCCAAGTAAGCTAGTGCAGGTTTTACCATCAAGAAATCGGCTCCTTCCTCTGTGTCGAGCTTTGCTTCAATCAATGCTTCTCGTCGATTGGCAGGATGCATTTGATACGTTAATTTATTTCCATGCTTAGGTGCTGAGTCAAGTGCATCGCGGAAAGGGCCATAAAATGCTGAAGCATATTTCGCCGTGTAACTCATAATGGAAACATCGCTGAATCCTGCATTGTCAAGTGCTTTACGAATAAATCCAATGCGCCCGTCCATCATATCACTTGGTCCTATAATATCGGCACCTGCTTGAGCTTGAGCTACAGACATTTTAGCAAGTATCTCCAATGTTTCATCGTTTAAAATGATCCCATTTTCATAAATCCCGTCATGTCCGTCGCTGCTGTATGGATCCATGGCAACATCGGTGGTGATTGAACAATCAGGCAATGCTTTCTTAAATGCCGAAATGGCTTTCAAATAAAAACACTCGGGATGGTAGCTCCACGTGGCATACTTGTCTTTCTTCGATTCCTCAATGGCAGGAAATAAAATGAAATTCTGAATGCCTAAAGCATAACACAGTTTGGCTTCTTCAATTGCAAGATCAATACTCCAGCGAAAAACTCCAGACATCGAGCTAATTGCAATTTTCTGATTTTCTCCATCTACCAAAAAGAAAGGTAAAATAAGTTGAGATGTATGAAGCCGTGTTTCTTGAACCATACTGCGAATGGCTGCTGAACGACGGTTTCTTCTTGGGCGACGTGTATTCAATGACATGCTGCGAAGATATGTAAATTGATTTTCTAAATGATTCATTGATGAGTATTCCATTTCTTTTGAATCTGTTTTCGGGGTAATATATTAATAGATCAAATTCATTATTTACACAATCTCATTTAAACATTTTACATTAGTTTTGCCATTATTCGCTATGTTAATCGGAGTCGGTAAATCGAAGGTTGTTTTTAAGAAATTGCAGATGCCTTTGTTTGGATATGGGAATTCTGAACATGTTGCTCAAGCCATAGAAAACGATTTGTATGCTCGTGCATTTGTATTTAAAAACGAGCATTCTGCGCTTGCCATTGTAAACTTAGAATGTTGGATAATTTCACATCATTTAAAGAAAGCAATTGTTGATGATCTCACTTCCTTACACAAGGAAACTGGATTAAACATGCAAAATATTATGCTATGTGCACAAAATACGCACAGCGCTCCTGGCGGATATTCACATTATGCATTTCTCAATCTCACCACAGGAGGTTTTCATCCCGATGTTTTTAATGCCTATCGTAAAGCGAGTGTAGAAGCTATTTCCAAAGCGTTAAAAGATTTTGAACAATGTGAGTTGCATCTCAATGCCGAATTGATGGATCCTTTATCTGATGTAGCATTTAACAGATCTCTCGAAGCATACAACAGAAATCCGGAAGTTGCGGATGTCGATGAAAATCATACCCAACTTGCATTCAATCGCATGATGAAGCAGTTGAAAATTAGTGTGAATGATTCAATTCAAAAAGGATTAATCAACTGGTTTCCTGTTCAGGGATCTTCAATTTCTGCGAAGAATACTCGCATTCATCCAGATAACAAAGGTTACGCAGCATCATTGTTCGAAAATGATAAATCGGAAGAACGAAGTTTCGTTGCCGCATTTTGTGGTGAAGCACAAGGCGATGTTTCCCCGAATTATCATGGAAGAGCCAAATGGTGGCCAAGAGGGCGTTATGAGGATGAATTTAAATCAGCATACTTTAGTGGCTTCTTTCAGTTCGAACATGCTAAAAGAATTTTTGAATCATACGATTATCAAATTCCAATGAGCAATACGCTCGATTTTATTCAGTATTACGTGAATATGTCGGAGGTGATGTGCGATAAACAATTTACCCACGATAAAAAACAACATCAAACTGGCGCCGCAGCTTTAGGGCTTTCGTTTCTAGAAGGTGATGATGTGGATAATCCTGGAATTGATACGTTTACATCCACCTTAATTCGTGGAATTGACAGTTATAAGAACACCATCCGTAAAATGCCGGTTTTGAGTTCGAAGGTAAATCGCTCGCATTTTAAAGATTTAGAAGAAGCTCATGGCCCTAAACATTTGTTGGTTGAATTGGAAGAAAAACGCGTTTTAGGATATTCTAAACTGAATTTAATTCCATTGCCTAGCGTTATGACCGAAATAGGCGAGGAGCTAAATCGTCAGTATGATGCAGGTGCTATGGTTGAAAATACATGGGCCCCAGTTATTATTCCGCTTCAACTTTTTATTATTGGCGATGTTGCCATTCTCGGTTTTCCCGGTGAAATTACTACGGTTGCTGGCGATCGTTTAAAGTCCTCCGTTTTAAAAGTTTTGGAAAAACGAGGTGTGATGGATGTCATCTTAACTTCCAACACCAACGAATTTTCTGGCTACACAACTACATTCGAAGAATATCAACAGCAGGGATTTGAAGGTGGATTTACGTTGTTTGGTCAACATACGCTTGCTGCATTCCAAACTGAGTTCTCCAAAATGGCCGAAACATTATGCTTACCTACCGAAAAACGACACATTCCAGAAGCGCCACAACCGCCCGAATTTTCTAAAGCAGAATTGGAAAAGCGATCGGTCTTGAAAAAGTAATTTGTTTGTATCGACAATAAATTCCCTATGAAAATAAAGAGTTTAGTTAAATTGATCCTCAAGATTGTCGGTGGATTTCTTCTCTTCGTAGTCTTGTATTTTCTTTCTGCTCTAGCCATTTCTTCCATTGAAGTGAATTCGGATTTTAAAGCATGTGAGAAAGATTCGGTTGAAATTCACCTTTTAACGAGTGGTGTTCATGCCGACATTGTGCTTCCATACCAAAATCAATGGATGGATTGGAGTAAATATGTTTCAACAAAAGATACCAAATTAAAAGATTCCACTTTCAAGAATGTTGCTTTTGGCTGGGGAGATAAAGGGTTCTTTCTTGAAACAAAAACCTGGGGTGATATTACATTTGGAACTACCTTCAAAGCACTTTTCTTCTTAGGAACCGGTGCAATGCATGTTACTTATCACAATCAACTCAAAGAGTCTAAATCATGTGTTAAAATATGCATAAGTAAAGACAGTTACATGCAATTAGTTAATTACATCGTTGAAAGTTTCCGTTTCAATGAATCGGGAATTGCACAGAAAATTGAAGGTGCATCGTACTTTGAAAATGACGCATTTTATGAAGCAAAACGCACATATAGTTTGTTTTATACCTGTAATACTTGGGCTAACAATGGCTTAAAATCGGCAAACTTAAAAGCCTGTTTGTGGACGCCCTTTGATAGTAGTATTTTCAATAAATATCAAGATTGAACGATCGCTTCATCAGGTAAACAATCTTAAATCTATTTTGGTTCATAGTTATCTGTGACAGATCGCTTTATAATCGCAATACTGACAACGTTTAACATCATTGGTTTTTTCGAAAGGTATTTCAGGGTTCACTATTTCGCTGGCAATTTGAAGAAAAACCTGTTCTGTTTCAATGCGCTCATCGGGAGTTAGGCCTTCTATTTTTTTTACAGTTAAGGAAACAAGTCCTAAAGAAGGTTGTCGTAAACTAATAATTCCCGGCAATACATGTAAATCGGAATATTTATCTGGAGTCATCAAAGCATATTGCATGAGTTGTAATGCTTTTGCTTTTTTAGGATTTACCATGATGTCGGTTTGAGCATCGAGATTTACATCAGTCGATTTCAATCCACCACTTTTATAATCGACCACGCGTAAAATATTACCAATACGATCGATTCGGTCTGTTCGGCCTTTAAATGAAATCGGTAAAAGTTCACCTAAAACATCTACATGAATTATTTTTTGCAAATCCCCCTCAATTTTCTCTATGCTCAGTAATTGGCCATCTTCAGCTATCTCGTTTACAAATTCTATTTCAGATTTAATGAAATTCCCAATCATTTTCTCTATCCCTTTAAACGTCAAAAGATTGACCCCGCTTTCAAGATCACGAACATCAACACCCGTATCAATAAAACTTTGTCGCACTTGATCGTGAATTCTAGGCAGCATATTCTGAAGATCTTGCACCTGAATTACTTTGTTTTCAAAAGGTCGATAAAATACCTCCAAAACACCATGAGCAACTGTTCCCATAACATCAGCGCCAATCTCATCTTCTTTCGGTCGATCTACTTTTATGCCACTTAAATACCTGAAATAAAACTGAAGACTACAATTGATGTAATTCGAAATTCCTGTAGGAGAAAGATTCGAATAAATATCTTTTCCTCCAATTCGATTCATTAAAGCATGAAGTAATTCGGGCGTTTTCTCAATAACGATAGGAACCTCGGGTGTCATATTTAATTGAGGGACATATATTTCGCGGGTGATTTGGGTGTTTTTGCTTTTTAGTTCCTCTTCCAATTGTGTGATATAGCGTGATTGTTCACCTTTCCCAAATTCGTCGGTTTCGGTATTATATACAAGCCAAACATTCTCCGCGCGTTGAATCATTCTGTAAAAATGATAGGCAAAAACAGCATCACGCTCTCTGTAAGTTGGTAATTCGAAAAAGCTCGATATGTCATGCGGGATAAACGAACGTTGTGTTTTGGAAGCAGGTAAAATACCTTCGTTTACCGACAAAAGTACCAGGTTTTTGAAATCGAGATTTCGTGTTTCGAGTAAGCCCATCAGCTGCAAGCCACTTAAAGGTTCTCCATAAAAAGGGGAAGTTTGAGTTCGAATCAACTGCTGAAAGATTCGTTGCAATGTCCTCACACTTGTAAAACCCGAAAAGCTTTGGCGTAGGTTGTCAATTTGTTGAAGGAGCTTCGATACTGCAAACAAGGCTTCGGTTTCGAGTCCTTGCAATGCTTTACCCGATTTAATTTGTTCCTCACGTAAAAAGTCCACCAGACTTTGCAAAGATTTTATTGCCATTTCAGGATTGTCTTCCCATGGTTGAAAGAGAAATTCGAGTCTGAAAATAATTTTCTTTGATTCGGGCGATTTTTTAATGATGCTTGAGATGGGGAAATAAATATGTTTTTCGCGCATCAAATGGTCCACCAAGGGTTGCAAAAGTTCCGAATGAAGAGCAATTGCCAATGATGGATTTCTGAATAATCGTAAAAGATCTCGGAAGTAAAAGGCGATTTCACGTTTCGGTGGTTGACCGCTCATTCGAGCATGTAATTGCAAGTCGAAAATAAGTGAAAACAAGCTACTCACAGGAAGTAAATTCATGGGATAACCCATGGTAATATTCACATGTTCAATTTTATCAGGCAGTACTTCCAATACAGGCATTAGTAGCTGTTCGTCGCATAAAACCAACGACGTTGATGTTAAATCATTTTCAGTTTCTGCAATCTGATCGATAATACTTCCAGCTACGAATGCTTGCCCAATATTTTTGGCAACACCTACAATATGAATATTTCGTTCTTTGGTTTCGAGATGTGGTTCACAGTTTTTAAAATCTCGAATCGACCATTCATTTCGGTATTTCCGAAGAAATTGTCCGGCCTCGTTCAATTCATTTTCTACATAATACGAATCGGCATCCCAAATAATTTCGGCCTTCCCTATTTTTTCGAGGTGACGCATAAATGTTTGCTCTGCTTTATTTAAAGCATTGAATCCTGCGAACACTATTTTATCGAAAGGAATCTGATCAGCATATACCACACACTTTTCCGCGAGTTTTCTATAAGCCATTGCGGAACTAGCAATGTTTTTATCTAAAAGATGGCTTCGAAAAGCCGAATACCATTTTCCCATTCGTGACCAGAAACGGAGATATTGTTGTTGGTTTTCGGTAATGATTGTACCATCGGGGTTCCAGTTTTTAATGGCATACGCATCGTTGATGGTGCCAAAAAGTTGTTTAGCATCAACACAATACAAATCAATTTCTTGGAAGTCGTGAAGAAGTTGGGTTGCCCAAGTGCTAAATACATCAAAAGGTTCGGCTTGATCTGTTTCGCACTGTTGATAAACGCTATAAAATTCAAACAGCAAGGAGATTGGATCGGCAACTTGAATTTTGGTAATGTATCTCACAAAATCTTCACTTGAGAAATACTCGGGCATCCATTGAACTTTGGGATGGAGGAAGGCCAGTTCCTTTTTGAAAAATATTCCCGCTCGCTTATTGGGAAAGACCAATGCGATGTTATTGTAATTTGCAGATAATTCTAAATAACGTGATGCTACTTCTTGTAAAAAACTCGTCCTCATTTTACAAATAACGGAAAACGAATAACCTAAAATTGAATGGTTGAAAAATTTATCTATCTCAATTTGACGATTCCAAATCATCTCCTGGAAATCATCGTTTTTGTTGGGTTGAAAATTCAAAAAAATAGCACAATATTTGCAATGCGGACGCGCTTTTAAAAAACTCAATCTTCATGAAACGAATACTCCTTTTATTAATAGTCCTGTGTGCCTCCTCGGTTATTTATGCTGGAGGTGGTTATGAAATTAAATTAACCATCAAGGGATTAAAAGATCAGAATGTTCAGTTGGCTTATTACTTTGGAGATAAGCAGTATATAAAAGATTCTGCTCGTGTAGATGCTACTGGTAAACTCGTTTTTAAAGGGGAGGAAACTCTTCCAGGTGGTGTGTATATCGCAGTTCTTCCAAGTCGGAAGTATTTTGAAATGATTGTCGACAAAGAGCAGAAATTCAGCATGGAAACCGATACTACAGATCTTATTGGTAGTATGAAAATCAAAGGGTCGAAAGATAACGAGCTCTTTTATCAATACCTGAATTGGATCTCTGTGAAAGGAAAACAAATGGAGAAATACCGAAGCGAAATGGAACTTGCCAAAGGGGATGACCCTAAAGTGAAAATGATTCGCGATAGTCAAACGGCGCTGGATCAATCTGTAAAGGAGTATAAAAACGATTTCATTGCAAAAAATCCTGACCTCTTGTTGACGAAAATTTTCAATGCTGGATGGGAACCCGAAATTCCCGAGATTCCATTATTAGCAAATGGTCGAAAGGATTCAACGTTTGCGTATCGTTACTTTAAAGCACATTATTTCGATAGATTCGATATGAAGGACGATCGTTTATTGCGTTCTCCTGTATTTTCAAATAAGATTAAGCAATATATTGAAAAGTTGACAGCTCAAATGCCGGATTCTATCAATATAGCTGCCGCAAAACTTATCGGTTTGTCTGATGAGAAAAGTGAAATCTTCAAGTTTTTGGTTTATTGGATTACCAATACGTATGAGAAATCGGAGATTATGGGAATGGATGCCGTCTTTGTATTTATGGCAGATAATTATTACCTAACCGGAAAAGCTTTTTGGGTGGAAGATTCCCAACTTGAAAAAATTCGTGAACGTGTAAATGCATTAAAACCTTGTTTGTTGGGAGTTACCGCTAACAATATGAAGTTGTTGAAGCCCGATTTTCATCCCATTGCATTGCACGATATCAAAAAGAAATACACAATAGTTTATTTCTGGGATCCAAGCTGCGGACACTGCCAAAAAGTTACGCCCAAACTTTCAGAATTTTACAAAGCGCACAAAGTTGATATGGATTTAGAAGTCATGGGTGTATATATTGAATCTGATACAACCGAATGGTTCAAGTATATCAAGGAAAAAGAATTGACCTGGATTAATGCTGCCGATTTAACAGGAACAGCTCAGTTCAGAAAATACTATGATATTTATTCAACTCCCGTTTTATATGTGCTCGATCGGAATAAAAAGATCATCGCAAAACGAATTGATGTAGAAAATTTAGAAGATTTTCTAAAGAATTATGAGAAGATGGTTAAGCAATAATTGATGATAGAAACATTTAAACTAAACGCAACATTCCATGAATGTTGCGTTTTTTTATCGTTTTTTATGCAAAATAAAGTAACCCAATTGCAGCCCCAATAATCGATATGGCTGAAATAAATTATCCATTCCATAGTCAAAATTCAATCGGCTATTGAGCATGGTTAAACTTAACGCAAATGTATTTTTATAAATAATTCCAGCACCCAAGGATATTGCTAATGCATTCGCAGTTTCACTATTCAATGATTTTGTTGTAATCGTTACGATATTTCCATTAATCTCTCGAGTTGTAATTAAATAACTAGGCGATTTAACACGAATAAGTCCTAAATGTGCTTCGGCAAACAATTGAAAATCTGCATCAACTTCAGAATTCCAAGTAATTCCTGAATTAATATGGAAAGCATCCCAGGAGCTAATTTGTGTAAACGTTACTTCTGCATTCGATTGGTTGCTCATTAATTGAGCAAAAGATTTTTCTTTAAACCCATTACTTGAATAAGCGATATTGCTCGACCAAAATACATTTTCTTTTACACGCAAACTCCCCGAAGCTTGTAACATCCAACCCGCTTTTGCAAAGCCAGAGTATTGTTGGTTGACACTTGCAAAAGTGCCGACGGGAGCAGCTAATCCACCCCAAACAGATAGGAAATACTGATCATTATCTAACCTCTCAAATACAGAATTCGAATTCACTGAATTTTTAGAATTTATAGGAGCTTTCGTATGAATGGCAATTCGTTCGATTTGATTTTGAGAAACATATAATACGGAACTTCCTCCAGTACGAATTTGAATATTATTTTCCGAACCTGGATTTAATATCGTTCCTGAAATGATGTTTCCATTTTTAAGAAATACTGAATCACGAATCGATTCATCTGCTTCTTGCGCATTTAGGCTGAGTTGCAATAGAGTTGAAAATAAAAATCCCGCGATTTTTTTAAAGCTATTTATTCTTGTCACGTAGGTGATTTCTAATATTAGTTAAATTCTATTTTTTTCGATTCATCAACCAAAATGCAATTCCAATGAAAAGCATTATGGAAAATGCGAGTATGAAAAAATTGCCTTTTCCAAATTGTTGATCGGGTAGGGAGTAACCTAAAATCAATGCATCTAAATCAATATGTGCATGTTTTTCAGTATTTGTAAATGCAGCGTATTCTTGGTTTTTGTAAAATTGAATGCTTTTCGATAATTCAGGGAACTCATTTAGTAATTGTTTGAGTTCTGAAAAAAGTACAATGGATGATAATCGGATATAGCCAGCACGTCCCAAAATACACGCGTTTGCACTCAGTCTTTTTTCTCGGCTGTCACCAATTTCAATTTCCTCGATCCAATAAAGTGTATGTTTTTCAGCATTGTAAACTGGCGCCAATGCCCAATTGCTTATCTGGATGAATTCAAGTTCCGCTTGCTTTCGATTAACATTGCTGCTATCGATTGAGCGTTTGAGGTGTTCAAATAATGCTTGTTCATTTAAATCATTTTGTTTGT
>CAXNGM010000015.1:0-15975 GCA_964201695.1 Bacteroidia bacterium
GCCTAAACAATTGAGTGCTCGATTTAAAGAAGCAATTTTGGGGAATAATTCAATTACGTTATTTCAATGCGAAGAATGTGGTTCAGAATATTCGTTAAATGAAATAGATTCGAAATTGTAATATACTTTCTCTGATTGTGGTGAAAAAAATAAAAGTTGGGATTGTTGAAGATGAGATGATAATCGCATCAGTCATTCAAGACTGTTTGGTGAAATTAAATTATGATGTTGTTGAGCCTGTAATAAGTTTCAACGATGCCATTGAAATGCTTTACACCGAGCAGCCCGATATGGTTCTTATTGACATTCGTATTTCAGGAAACAAAGACGGGATTGAATTAGCTGAATACATCCGTGAAAATTATTCAATCCCTTTTATTTATCTAACGGCAAATAGTGATAAAGAAACGCTTACAAGAGCAAAGAAAACCAACCCCAATGCTTATTTATTAAAACCATTTACTCAAAGCGACTTGTATACGGCCATCGAGATTGGATTGAACAATTTTGAAATGCAAAAAACACTGAATTCAAAAGTTCAAACCTCGATTGTTATTAAAGATGGTTATGATTTAATAAATATTTCTTTTTCAGAAATCGTATTTCTCTCTAGTGCAGATAATTATGTTAAGATTTTTCTGAAAAATGGAAAATCGGTTTTATCGCGTTCAACCATTTCCGAAATGATTAGTCGGCTTCCTCAAAATCTATTTTGCCAAATCAGTCGTTCGAGCATTATAAACATGAACTTTATTTCGAAGGTCGAAAAGAATAATGTTTTGGTTAATGATTTACCATTACCCATTACTTCAACTTACCGCCAAAAATTAATTGCTCAAATCCATATATAATAGTATTTATTACTTAACAAATTACCCGCAAAAAGCCGCTCTGTTGAAAAACAGTGCGGCTTTTTTGTGTGAGTAAGAGAAAGGATTCTGCTAATATTAGCAGCATGCCAAGTCCTTATTCCGCGCATCCTGGGATTCATCACCTGGTTTAGTAGCGTTAATAAGAATGTAACATCAGTTGACCTCTATCCCCCAGCCAACTTGCCACTATGTGGTCTCCTCGGGAGAAAGGGGAGAAGATCCTGCTACATCCAAAAACCTCACCCCCGGCCAACTTGCCACTATGTGGTCTCCACGAGGAGAAAGGGGAGAAGATGTTGCTAAAATCAGCACATTAAAATATCAGCACATCAGCATATCGAACACATTAGCACATCAAATTATCAGCACATCAGCACATCAAAATATCAGCACATCGAACACATCAGCACATATATTTCATCTTCAAATTTCCAAATTTCCAAATTTTCAAATTTTCAAATTCCCTCATTCATCCCATAATAACCCACTTTCATCCCATTTTTTTAAAATTTAATTTTTTATGTATTTCATTTGTGCAAAATCTAAAATTGTATGAATGCACTTATGTTAACTCGAGCATTAAAATTAAGAAAACAAAACACCTTTGCCACACCAACCCGACAAGTGGCCTTGCTCTTTACCCTGGTTTTGTTGCTGTTTACTGGTAAGACGCAGGCCGCCGATAACTATTCTTCTAGTTGGATAACGGTTTCAAATGATTATTGTTTTGGGGGCATTAAACTTGATCTTGTTGTAGCAGATCAGGGTAATGCTGTCGATGCTTACTTTGTACCCGGTTATATTCAAATAAAAATTGGAAATGATGATTGGATAAATTGGCTTGGAATTTCACATTCTTCTACTGGAGGTTCGGGTGGTAATTCAACTGATCGATACTTTGATATTTTGAGTGATCAAGTGAGAGTTTATAAAAATCTCCCCGCGGGACAAATTAATAACTTAAACATGAACATTTCTGATGTCGTTACTACAGTTCCAAATGCCGGTACGAGTGGCAGGAATATTTATAAAATCAGTATACAGCAACAATTACCAGCCTCAGCTCAGAATCAACAAATTTCAATCAGATTTGGCGCAGGTACTTCATTTTTTTGTCCCGGTGGTTGTTTTGCCTATAATCTACCAGATAATATTTCACCCATAACTTATATCCCAACTTTTGCAAAGCCTATAGGGCTTACTGCGCAAACTACTACTTGTTCGAGTGTTACAATTAATTGGTCAAGTACAAATGTAACCTGCACTCCTGCGGGGACATACAGAGATTTAATATATATTGATAATGAGTGGAGTAATTTATATACAGGGTCAACTGATACCCCTCCATTAACCAAAATTATAAATACCTCATTCCTTAATCCCGGTCAAACCTATCAAGTTAAAATTAAAAGAGAGTACTATAACTCACCAAATCAAGTTTTATTGGGCGTATCAGACTACTCAAATACAATAAGTTTTACCACGCTTCCAGCACCGTCATCAATTCAAAATTTTCAGGCAGAAGGAAATTTGTGTCGCATGGTGAACCTAACATGGAATCCAGTTTCCAATTCGGACAGCATTACAATATTTCGAAGTGTTTATCCTACGGAACCATTTACTAAATTGAGAACGATTGGTGGTAGCAGAACATCATTAATCGATACGATGCCCCAAAATCAAACGAGTATTCGAAATGAATTTGATCCTTATTATAGTATTAATTTAGAAGTAGGAGGATTTGATTATTCATTTTATTATAAAATTCAAGGAAAGAACGGATGCTACTCGGGAACTGAAACGGTTGTATTGCCTGGCAATCCAAAGAAAGTACCAACACAAATAATCAGTAAACTTTTAACACTCGAAGGAAATGATGTCCGACTTCGCTGGGGCTCTAAGGTTGGAGATGCAACAACAAATTCTTCGATTTTAAACAATCCACCTATATTATTCCATACAGGTTTTCGCATCGTACGAGCTTCATCGAGCGGGCAAATTACCGAATTTGTGGCCCCGGCTGATGCTGTTTCATTTTTAGACAACACTGTACAAGGCTGCGAAACCTATACCTACAATGTTTTCCCAGTAAACACTTGCGCACCCAATGGATACGATTGTAATTATCTTACTTCGGGAGTTCCTCCAGCCAATTTTGCTATAAATTACAACCCCTCTGTCTATAGCCAATATAGACTGCCGGTTTCTATCACAACAGAACCCGATATTTCGAGTGTTCTTAATGCCAATTCCATGCAGGCATCAAAAGGGTATTTTCCAAATCGTGTAGAATTAAGTTGGTCGGGTAATCAACTTAATGAGGTCGATAATGTACGTTTGTATCGAAGGGTTTTAGGTTCACCCGAAGATTCGGTCTTGATAGCGACTGTTTCGACAGGGACCGGTGTATATTCCGATAATAATACAGATGCAGGTACTTTGTATGAATATTTTATTTTTGCGGAAAAGCAATGTCAATCCTCGCTTTTATTTTCAAATATCTTGACTGCGGTTGGTTTCAGAAGTCCTATTGCAACTATAAATGGTAGTGTAACCTATGCGGGTGGAACGGCGGTTGAAGGTGTGCGTATTTCCGCTGAGAGTAGCTCTTTTTTAAACGGATCGGCTGCTCTAGGTTTTAATGGAAGCAGCTTTGCCAGTATTCCGCACAATCCCGGACTAAATCCAAATAATGCTGTTTTAATTGAAGCATGGGTAAAACCCAATAGCCTAACAAGCGATTTTATCTTGGTTAATAAACTAGGTCAATACGAAGTTAAATATGTAAGCTCGAGCAATAAATTCTCCTTTAAAGTATTCACCCCATCATCAAGCCATACCTTGTTGTCGAATACTGGGCTTATTCAATCCAATACTTATTCCCATTTGGCTTTTCAGCTGCGGAACGATAGTTTGCAGCTCTATGTTAACGGAGCGTTAGTAAATTCGCTTTATACGCAAGCGGGTATGAGCATTGCTCCAGTTTCAAATCCAATAAGCATAGGGTCTAGCCTGCAAGGCTCATTGGATGAAGTACGTATTTGGAATACCTCCAAATCGGCCAAGGAAATCCGTCAGGACTATAGCCGCTATTTAACCGGTGGTGAAGCAGGCTTAAAAGTGTACCTCAAATTCGACGAAAGAAACGGAAATGCTGCTTACGATATGTCGCGGGTAAGTTCGAACTACAATAAGAATAATGCGACATTAAACGGAACCCAATGGTCAACAATCATTCCTACATCGGAGCAACTTTCCAACGTAGCATACACTAATAACCTGGGCAGTTATGCACTAGTTTTGCCTTACAGTGGACCAGGTGAGACTTTTAACCTTACTCCGAGTTTTTTAGATCATAATTCATTTAATCCTTCTTTACGTTCCATTTATGTGGGCGATGGTTCCTTCGTGCAAAACAACATCGATTTTATAGACGGATCGTCTTTTCCTGTTAGGGGATCAGTGTTTTATGATGGTACAAGCTGTCCAGCTAAAGATATTTACATTAAAGTGGACGGACAAATACAAGTGACTCCCGGTGGGCAGCCAATTACAACCGGCACAGACGGCACATTTGAAATACGTGTTCCCATTGGGCAACATTATATAGAAGCATACAAGGAAGGTCATATATATTCGTCTGGGCGTTTCCCAAGTGCAGCAAATTCAACGTACTATTTTGGAGGACCTCTCCAGTTGGGACAATTTTATGACAATACACGCATTAAAGTGGTTGGCCGCGCTGTGGGTGGAATTCGCGAAGGCAATAAAAAGCCGGGGATGGGACTCTCTAAAAACAATATTGGTAAGGCGGAAATTATCTTTGTATCTGAAAATGGCCCCGGCTGCGCCCGCGATACAGTATTAACCGATTCCACAACGGGCGAATACGTTGCTTATTTACCTCCTTTAAAATACATTGTAAATGCAGAGATAGTTAATGGTGCACCCACATTTAATTTTGAAGTACAGGACCTCGATTTAACAGGAACACTCAGTCTGAATACAGTGCGCGATACGACTTTTTCTTCGACAAATTCAACAATTGTTTTATCAACTCGATCAGCTACCTATAATACCATACAAAACTTTATTCATTTCGAAGACCCCATTATCTCGGTCACCGATTTAGATGGAGTAAGTAAATTCATTGGTGATACTGAATTAAAATACGTGCATCCTACTACAGGTCAAACCTTAGTAAGAAACTTGCGCACACATCCCTTCCGTTGGCCCATTTTTTCGAGTGGTAACAATGATAAACCTTATAAGTGTCTCATTAAAGTGTTCGAGCCATATTTTAATGTAGACAATAACAAAAGAGACAGTGTGCCATCAACCAATGGAAAACTCTACGTATCAAACCAGATGGCCGATACGTATACAATTGGTGCCGATGAAAATGGGCAAAATGGCATTACACCATATGTTGCGCTTTCTGAAGTCAATAATTTGGATACCCTCAAAAGTTTAATCTATACTTTCAAAGCGGATAACGCCAATTTTAACGTAAATGCCCCTATTTCTGATTACAACTATACGCAACTTATAAATATTTATGTAAGTCGCGAAGGTCAGCAAGATATTGAATGGAAACCAATAACGGGTGCAATACCCATTGGATACGACCGTTATTACAGAGCCATTAATTTAGGAGTGCGTGCAATAGGTACACAATATTATACTGAAGGACCTGGTATAGTTGAATATGTATTACGTGACCCTCCTGGCAATGGTAGTTTTGCAACGCGTGAAACAGGCTCAACTACATCAAGTACATGCACATGGGGTTGGAATTCAGGAGGTACGATATATGCAAGCGATCGAATTTTGACTGGTACTAAATTCCAGGTTGGTACTGGAGTAAGTACAAATACCGAGTTTAAATTGAATTTAGTAGGTACACAAAGTAATACTCTAACGGGGGGGAGAAATGGAGAAGTGTCTAGTATTCAAACATTTAACACGACTTTGAGTACCAATGTTGATAGTGATATTCCGGGTCCGCGAAGCGATCTTTACTTCGGAAGAGCTAGGAATATTAATGTTTCGAAATCGGATATATTGGCACTTGTCACTTCGGGATTGAGCACAAATCTCGATGTAATTTCAAGTGCAATTGATCCTTATTCTAATCCTTCGTTGGATACTACATTTAACTTAGTATTAAAACGCGGCGTCGCCATCATTCCAAAGGGATATGATACCCAATTTATTTTATCTCAGGCACAGATTATTGAAACTGAAATTCCTGCGCTAGAAGAAATTCGAAATTCTTTTTTTCTTAGACCCAATTCCAAATATCAATCTTATCGACAACTATCGGACGAAAAATATGGTAAGAACAATGATGACGTTGTATTTGGCGACAGTGTATCGACTTTTACACCTGATATTTATGAATTTGCAGATTTAGATGGCCGGAGTTATAAATACAATTATGTTGATGAAGAAGATGCATTTACTGGAGATAGCGTGCGATATTTCAACAACCAAATTAAAGAATGGAAAGAAGCAATAAAAACAAATGAGGAGGAAAAAGCAACTATAGACAATCCAGCTTTAAGAGAATCGAAGAAAGCTGATGAATTAAGCAAATTACAGACAAAATATCAAAAAGTTATTGATCAAATACTCGCCTTTGAGATTCTTAATGGCTTGGCTTTGACTCAATTACTTCCTGCTTATGTACAAATAGCCCCGGGAGCAAGTACTGCTTTGGGTTATGCCATTTATGCTGTTACTTCGGCAACAACTATTGCAGGTGCCAATCTAGCAGGAGAGTATGCTGAATATATACAGGCAAAAGAGCGGATTGAAGCGAAATATTCTTCCTATGCTGTTAGGAACTTCACCTTAGGAGGTGGCAATTTATATACAGCGTCCGTAACCCACGAAAAAGCCAGTACCCTTTCAAATACTATCGAATACAGCATGAATGTAGGACTTGCCTTAGAAATTGGAATAGATATAGCTGGTACAGGTTCTGACTTCACAAAGTCACTTAATCTTGAAACAAGTATTTCACGCGATTGGACCAAAGGGACAGATTCAACCGAAACTGTATCGTATACACTTTATGATTCTGATGAAGTGGATCAAATCTCGATTGATGTATATCCATCACTATCAGGCTGGGGGCCGATATTTAAAAAACGTGCGGGCGGTAAAACATCTTGCCCATACGAAGGAGAAGATGTAACGTTGATTTATAATCCGGGAACTGTTATTAGTGAGGCCACCTTGCAACACGATAAACCTACCATTACTTCTGATCATATCGTTACAGGTAAATGGGCGAAAGTAACCCAAGTGCCTTCAGAACAAGCTGCAGTTTTTAATTTAACCATTGGCAACGAATCGGAAACCAATCAAGATCGTGATTACACTGTTCAACTCATGAGTGCCTCTAATCCTTATGGAGCGGTTGCACGTATTGATGGAGTATCTTTCGCAACGATAACAGTTCCTGCAGGAACGGATTTAAATAAAGTACTCACCATCCAAAAAGGACCTGGGCCGGTATTCAATTACGACAGTTTACTCTTTATCGTGTATCCTCCATGTCAGTTCGACGGTGGAGTAAACTACAACGACGATTTGCAAGATTCTATTTATATCTCGGCGCATTTTATTCCAACCTGCACCGATGTTGATTTACTTAAGCCCGACTTGATTTGGGTAGCAAATAATTCAAATAATAATTTGCTAGAAACTAAAATGACGGGTTATGATATCAATTATTTTGGATTTCAAGAATTGGTTTTAGAATACAAGCCGTCGAGTTCATCGAATTGGATTCCGTTTAAACGTTTTTACCGCGATACTACCGGAATGAACGATCCATCACTAGAACCTATTCCGATTGACCCAAATTTCCAAAACGCTACTTTGTATAATTGGGAATTACCAGCAACAGATGGATCGTATGATCTCCGTGCACGCACTTCTTGCTATAATCTAGACACCGTTTCTTTTAACAGCTTTACTACCGAAAAAGTCACTCCGGTTTATTCGGGTGTTATCGATCGCATCAATCCGGAACCATTTGGTACGCCTTCGCCAGCCGATGGTATCTTAAGTCCAGAAGATGATATCAGCATTCAGTTTAACGAACCCATCGATTTGGGCTCCTTAACGGTGCAGAACTTCGATTTACGTGGTGTGCTCAATGGAACTAACAACCGTCCTTCAGCAAGTCTTTTGTTCGACGGTGTTAATGATTACCTCGATGTTACCGCTGGAGCCAATTTAAGCAACCGCGATTTCACTCTTCAACTAGCGGTAAAACGCGCCTCAGTCGGAGTTGAACAAGCATTGCTTTGCCAAGGGCAATCAACAGCCAACCAGGTGTATCTCGGTTTTAATGCCGCCAACAAGTTGGTATTCCGCATCAACGATCAGGAAGTAGCCTCCACGCAAACCTTTAACGATACCCAGTGGCACAACATAGCGCTGAGTTATAATGCAGAAAACGATACTGCCAAAATGTATTTGTCGGATGCAGTAACAACTGCAACAGAAATAAATACAGGCAGCATTCTTTCGCAGTATACAGGCAACAACCGTTTGATTATTGGTAAGCAAGATTTCGGCACGCCGAACGCATTCCACGGTAACATGCAGGAATTGCGTATTTGGGATAAAGCACTAAACCTATCTGAATTTAGCTCAACAAACAATACCATTTTAAGTGGTTCGGAAGCGGGATTGCTATACAACTGGCGTATGGATGAGGTAGAAGGTGCTTTTGCCAAAGACCATGTACGCAATCGCGATGCAGTAATTCATGAAGCAAGCTGGACAGTTGACCCAAGTGGATCTGCGGCATCGTTTAATGGTACAAACAATACTTTGCAAATTAATCAGGTAAGCGATGTGGCCATAACCAAGGAGATGAACTTCACCTTCGAATTGTGGTTCCGTGGATCGGGTATTACGCCGGGTGTTCTATTTTCAAACGGAAGTGGCAACAGCACATTGGCTGATTCTCTTACATCATGGGTACTTAAGAAAGACAATGCGGGTAAACTGCATTTTCTGAATGATGGAAATGATTTCTTGATTTCGAACGAAAATTACTTCGATGGCCAATGGCATCATCTAGCCGTTGTAATGAACCGCGATGCGAACATTTCGGCCATCGTAGACGGCAATCCGAAAAACAGCATTCCGGCAACACCATTCAAACAGTTTGCGGGTGCAACAATGAACCTGGGTGCTCATGTTTACAGGCCTTCTGCAACTGTAAGCCCTATAACTGAATCATACTTTACTGGTGAAATCGATGAATTCCGTTTTTGGAATACAAACCGAAAATTGGAACAAGTTAAGCGCGATCGATATAATAGAATGCAAGGCAATGAGCCGGGCTTGTTGGTGTATGTTCCATTTGAGAGTTTTATAGAAGACTTAGGTGTGGCCATCTTAACCCCTGGCTTTACCGAGCAAATTCAACCAGCCTTGCATACGTTGGTGGCAAACGGAACAACACTTATTTCCGAAACACCAACCATCAAAATTCAGCGCCCAATTCAACAAGTGTCGTTTAGCTATTCGGTAAACAACGATAAGATCATTATTACGCCATCATCGTCCGATGATCTCGAGCGTTTAGAAAACGTAACCATCGATATTACCGTGAAAGGTGTAAAAGACCTTCGTGGCAATACCATGGAATCGCCAGCTACATGGATTGCTTACTTCAACAAAAATCAGGTAATCTGGCAAAACGATAATTTCAATCTAGAAAAAGCAGTGGGTGCACCACTAAGTTTTAGTTCTACAATCCTCAATCAGGGCGGTGCTGCTAAATCGTTTACGTTGCAAAATATGCCAACGTGGTTAAGTGCTTCGCCAAGCTCAGGCATTGTGCCGGCTAATTCTTCATTGCCTGTTACGTTTACGATAGATCCACTAGTGAATATTGGTGATTACTCGCAAGATGTTCAATTGCTCACCGATTTCAACTACCCTGAAAAACTGACGCTTAACCTGAAGGTTCGCGAAACACCTCCGAATTTCGCTGTAAATCCCGCAGCATTCCAAAATTCAATGGGCTTCATTGGTACCCTTGAAATTAGTGGAGTGCCATCAACCGATGAGGAAGATATTTTGGTTGCTTATGTGGGTAATCAGGTAAGAGGATCAAATCATCTGGCTTACAATGCAAGTTTAGATCGCTACTTGGTGAATCTGGATGTGTATTCGAATAACACATCGGGCGAATTATTAAAGTTTAAAATTTGGGATGCAAGTACTGGAACACTCTTCAGCGATGTAACTCCTTCGAGTATTGTTTTCTCAGCCAATGAGCTTATTGGTTCACCATTAGTTCCACAACTATTTAAAACCAATTTCGATATTGAAGAGCCTCTGCCATTAAATTTAGGATGGAACTGGGTGGGGTATTATTTACAAAATTCAGATAGTACCAACCTCGATTTGCTATTCTCTAGTATGCAAAACCAAGTGGGCAATCTTGTAAAAAGATTAGAAAAATTTGCCAATTACGCAACAAGTTCAGGTTGGACAGGTGACCTCGAAACACCAGAAGAAGGAATTCGTCCCAAGTATATGTATAAATTCAAAAGCGGTCAAAATAATATCTTGATGATAAAAGGTAAAATTATAGACCCAACAACACGAACCATCAACTTAGTTACAGGATGGAACTGGATTGGCTTTGTTTCGGTGCGTAACCAAAGTATTGGGCAGGCATTAGGAAATTTAAATCCATTGCCGGGTGATCAAATCAAAGGACGTTCTCAGTTTGCGTATTACGTAAATGATGAAATTGGCTGGCAAGGCTCCTTGCAAACATTGGTGCCAGGTATGGGATATATGTACAAATCGAATCAGGATACTAGCTTTACATTCCCATATGCAGGGCGTTTTAAAGGCAATGTTCCGAATCCGAAAGATTTCTACTTGAGCAAATACAAAGTCAACTACGGAGAATTTGCTTCCAACATGAACGTGATTGTATCACCGAACGATGTTTGCGAAAACGGATACGATGCAAATGATTTAGCAATTGTTGCATTGGATGAAAATGGCATTGCTCGTGGTGTTGCTGAATTGCAAGAGGTAGCATCAAACAAGTATGCATTCATCACCATCAACGGAGAAGCAGGCATGAACCTATCACTCTATTTTGTGAACCGAACAAGCGGCGAAAAGTTCGATGAAGTAACTGCTCTCGCATTCGAAAGCAATGCCTTACGAGGAAGCATTGATGCGCCAGAATTGCTCGATTTAACTTCACGTATGTGTTTGACCGAAGATGGAACAACAGCGGCAACATCTTCAGCTTCATTCCAAGTCTATCCAACAGTGTTTAGCCAGCAATTCACGCTGAGCTTCATGGCAGAAGAGGGCGACGAAAATGCATTTATCGGTTTATACGATTTAACGGGACGTGAATTAACAACACGCACAATGGCATTGAGTCCGGGAAGCAATAGTTTGGTGGTTGATCTTTCGAAAGAAAATCTATCGGCTGGCAGTTACACGCTTGTATTTAGAACCAACAGCAAACAAAACGTTCAGAAACTTATTAAAGTAAACTAATTGCACCGATGAAAATTCAAGCGATGAAAATCAAATATAGCTTGCTCGTAGCTTTTGTACTCGTTGCAGTTCAGCTATATAGCCAGCAGCCCAATTGGCAGGTAACTCCCGCCGATTTCCAATACACCATGACCGTTACAGGAAAAGGATATTTCAATTGCAGCCCATCATCCAATTCCAACGATATGGTTGCTGCATTTGTGAATGGAGAATGCCAGGGATTCTCTTACTTTAATACAGAGGTAAATGGAGTTAATCTGGCTTATTTAACCATCTACAGCAATGTAGTTCAAGGTTCGGCTATTACCTTTAAAATGTATAATGCTACAAGCAATACCATTGTAGATTCTCCCATAGGTTTACTATTCAATTCAGATGACATTCTAGGCAATGCGGGGGAACCCTATTTGTTCAAAACCGAATACCTTGTTGAGTCGATTAACTTACCGAGTGTTTCCTTATTCGATTATACCACAGCAGGCAGCGCTGTTGCTCAGCCAACATTGGTGAATGAATTGGGTCAGTCAATTGGTGGTACATTCTCTTTTGTAAATGATGCTCAAGGGACAGATAATGCAGCATTTAGCATTTCTGCAGCAGGATTGTCAATCAACCAAAATGTTGATTTTATAACACAGGACACATTTCGAGTGCATATTGCTGGAATTTCAGACGGTGGTTGTGCATTCGATAGTGCCCTTGTATTGCCAGTGATCAATACCAATATTCCTCCACAAGGTTTGTTGGTTGATACTTTGACGGTGAATGAAAATGAGTTTGTTGCAACCCTTGTTGGACAATTGCAGGCCGATGATCCGAGTGTGGGCGATGCGCACATATTCACGTTCATGCCTTCGATGCTTCCGTCGACCGATTATGCATCCTTCACAATTCAGGGATCTAATCTGTTAACTGCGGCAGAGCTCAACTACGAAGCACAAAGTTGGTATCATTTAGCAGTTAAGGTGCAGGATCAAACAGGAAGTATTGCATACGATACTTTGGTTGTGCATGTGCTTGATGTTCCCGATTTAAGTGCTTTGCTAGTAGATACAATGAGCATCACCGAAAATGCAAGCATTGCCACCTTGGTAGGAACACTTCAACCCAATTTTGT
Organism: Bacteroidia bacterium; assembly: GCA_964201695.1. Taxonomy (GTDB): domain Bacteria; phylum Bacteroidota; class Bacteroidia; order M30B66; family M30B66; genus CALQRR01. The sequence continues at coordinate 12,562 of CAXNGM010000015.1, forward strand.
GAGTGCTAATAACTCATACACCTACACGCATTTACCATCGAATGATTTTGCAGCATTTAACCTTGCTGTCGATCAGGTGAGTTCTGCAGCTGAAATCAATTACGAAATACAATCAACATATCACTTGGCTTTTCAAATTGACGATGTTTTTGGAAACACGGCTATTGATACGTTGGTTATTCAGGTCATTGATGTAGAAGAAATGACCAGCTTATTGGTGGATACGTTTTCAATTACTGAAAATGTTCCGCTAGCAACCTTTGTTGGACAATTGGAACCTAATTTTGTAAATGCGGGGGCGACTTATTCATACAGCTATTTACCTTCGGCATTGCCATCGAACGATTATGCTTCATTTACACTGGCAACAGATCAGTTAAGCACAGCAGCCTTGATTAATTTCGAAACACAAGATTTCTACCACCTGGCAATTCAACTTTCCGATGATTTAGGAAATGTAATTATTGACACCTTGGTTGTTCAGGTGTTGGATGTGTTGGACTTAAGTGCTTTGCTAGTAGATACAATGAGCATCACCGAAAATTCAAGTATTGCAACCTTGGTTGGCACATTACAACCCAATTTTGTGAGTGCAAATAACTCTTACACTTATACACATTTACCATCGAATGATTTTGCAGCGTTTAATCTTGCTGTCGATCAGGTGAGTTCTGCAACCGAAATCAATTACGAAACGCAGTCAACGTATCACTTGGCTATTCGTATTGACGACGCCTATGGCAATTCGGCTATCGATACCTTGGTTATTCAGGTCATTGATGTGGAAGAAATGACCGGCTTATTGGTAGATACGTTTTCAATTACTGAAAATATAGCCCTTGCAACCTTTGTTGGTCAGCTTCAACCAAACTTTGTAAATGCTGGTGCAGCGTATTCTTACAGTTATTTACCCACTGCATTGCCATCGAACGACTATGCAGCATTTGCGCTTGTAACTGATCAAGTAAGCACTGCAGCCTTAATCAATTACGAAGGTCAGAATGTATATCATTTGGCTGTTCAACTTTCCGACGATTTAGGAAATGTGATTTTAGACACCTTAGTAATTCAGGTGTTGGATGTTCAAGATGTAACAGGTTTATTGGTAGATAGCTTAACCATAAACGAAAACGTAGCTCTTTCATCTTTGGTTATTGCCTTGCAAGCCGATTTTGTAAGTGCCAACAATTCGTTTACATACAGCTACGAACAAACAGCATTGCCATCGAACGATTATGCTGCATTTACCCTCACTGCCGATCAATTAACCGTTGCCGCTCAAATTAATTATGAGGAGCAAGCATTGTATCATTTGGCCATCCAAATTGATGATGTATTTGGCAATACGGTATTCGACACCTTGGTTATTCAAGTGTTAGATTTACCTGAAATGACGGGCTTATTGGTTGATTCAATGAGCGTCGATGAAAATGTTTCGCTTGCGACCTTGGTTGGTCAACTTCAACCCAATTATGTAAATGCGGGCATCACCTACACGTATAGTTTTGTAGAAACATCCTTGGTATCGAGCGATTATTCAGCCTTCGACATTGCCGATGATCAACTTCAAACGTCTTCTGATTTAAACTACGAGCAGCAAATTTGGTATCACTTGGCTATTCAAATCGACGATGAACTTGGAAACCGAATTCAAGATACCTTGGTTGTTCAAGTATTGGATGTTGTTGAGTTTGATGATTTAAAAGCAGGGAATTTACTCACGCCCGATGCCGATGGTCACAACGATACATTCACGATTCCGAATGTTGAATTATATGCAAACTATGTATTGCATGTTTACAATGCCATTGGTAATCTGGTTTATGAAGCATCGCAATACGATAATTCTTGGACAGGAATAACAAGCAAAGGCACAGAACTTCCAAGCGGAACGTACTACTACGTTTTCCAAGATTCTACCAATGCAGACAGTTCTTTCAAGGGACAAATTCATGTTTACCGAGCTAACAAATTCTAAGGATGAAAAATTTATATACCGTAGCATGCGGACTTTTGCTTCTCTCGGCCACATCAGTATTGGCGCAGGATGCCTTAACCATGCAAGACATCAATTTCAATAGATTCAATTACAACACTGCATTTATTGCCGAAAAAAATGAATCAGGCCTTTCGTTAACCAATACCAATGGAGGGGCTGTTCAAAATACTGGGCAATTAAATTTCACTGCATATACTCAATTAAAGAGTGCTCAAATTGCCATTGGAACGCACATTAATTCGAAGTATTTTGGATTGTATCGCACAAGTAGTTTTGAGTTAGATTTTGCTAAAAGCATCAAACTTTCCGAAAATTCAATCCTCATGGCAGGTCTCGGACTGGGCTTACAGTTTACTTCCATTCGTTCCGGCGAATTAAACCAGTATGTGGACCAAGCCGATCCTATGTTGGCAACAGGAATTTTCCCGCAATACCGTTTTGTAAACAGTCTTGGATTGGGTTATATCTGGAAAGAAAAATTAACAGCAGGAATTTCACTTCCATCGTTTGCAAAAACAGAAAGCTCGTTCAATCCCATTTTTATTGCAAACGGTTCTTACAAAATAGTCGCAAAACAGGATTTGACGATTATTCCCGAATTGCTTTTATTTGGCTCAGGAGTAAAACCCTTCAGTGCAGAAATAAATTCAAAGGCGGTTTACAAAGACAAAGTATGGGTGAAATTGGGATACAGAACAACGAATACGTTTGTTGGTGCTTTTGGGGTTAATTTATCGGGCTTCTCAATTGGTTATGCGTACAATGCTTATTACCAAGAATTCAGAACCATTATCCCGCGAACACATAACATCAATATTACTTTTCAGATAGCTGGAAAATAAACGAAACTTGATACTTAACCTATATTCCTAACGAAAAGGTTCCAAATAAAAAGCCGCTCTGTTTTAAAACGGAGCGGCTTTTTTGTTAAGAGTAAGGGAGAAGATTCTGATACGATTGCAATATGCCAAGTCCCTATTCCATAAGGGAAGGAGCCCCATAGGGGTAAAAGGGATTTAGGGGGAGGTAATAAGAATGTCGCATCAGTTGACCTCTATCCCCCAGCCCCTTTCTTCCCATAGGGACCACTATGTGGCGGAGAAAGGGGAGAAGATGTTGCTAATATCAGCCTTTAGACTTGCACTAGTTTTTTAGTTGATATATCTTGACTAAAAATAAACAAGGAAACGGGGTGAACTATTTCATCAGCTAGGTCTTTAAATCCCTAAGGTGTGTATGAGTCCCCGTTTCCTTTAACCATGTTGTCAGGAACCAGCTAGAATTTTAGACAGCGAGGTCTACTAAAGGTTTTAGTTCAGGGCAACACTTTAAAAACAAAAATATGAAGAAGAATTTTATTGGCATTGATGTATCTAAACTAAAGTTGGATGTTTATTCAAATACACATTCACAAC